>SLOR01000147.1 GCA_007132395.1 Bacteroidales bacterium | reverse complement strand
TGTCAGGCGCTGTTGTATTACTATGAAGCGAATTATTTTGTTTACGGCCATGCTGCATTTAAAAGTAAGAAAAGACATTGAGCAGGCATCCAAATGCATGTAAGGATATTCTTCTCAAAAACATTTTTATTATATCTTTGGGTAAACCCAAAACCTCAATCTATGGCAAAAGCAAAGAAATTCGGTGCTATTAGTGGTGTTTTTACTCCTTCTATCTTAACCATACTGGGTGTTATCATGTATCTGCGTTTGCCCTGGATTGTAGGCCAGGCAGGGCTATGGGCCACAATAGGTATTATTCTGGTGGCACATATCATTTCTTTTACTACCTCCCTGAGTGTATCTTCCATCGCCACCGACAAAAAGGTGGAAACGGGAGGGAGTTATTATATCATTTCGCGCAGTCTGGGGCTTCCCATCGGGGGTACTTTGGGTTTGGCACTTTTCGTGGGTTTGTCCTTTAGCGTAAGTCTTTACCTTATTGGTTTCGCTGAGGTATTCCTGAACTTTTTTGGCATGGAAGCCAGTCTTAACAACATAAGAATTGCCGGTGGCGGGGCATTACTTGTACTCACCATATTAACCTTTATCAGCACCTCTCTTGCCCTTAAGGTACAGTATATTATTCTTGCGGCACTGTTGCTGTCGCTGGTTTCTGTTTTTCTGGGAAATCATGATTTTGATCCAAGTCAGCCCCTCATCGCACCCATGCAGGGAGCTTTGCCCTGGATAACGCTTTTTGCCATATTTTTTCCCGCAGTAACGGGTTTTGAAGCCGGGGTTTCCATGTCGGGCGATTTGAAGGATCCCCGTAAAAATATTCCAGTGGGAACTATTTCCGCTGTGTTGGTAGGGTTGGTGGTGTATCTGGGGCTTGCATTTTTTCTCTCCCATACTGTGTCGCGCGATATGCTTGCCAACAATCCTTCAGTATTGTTTCAGATAGCCTGGGTGCCGCAACTGGTGGTGGCAGGAATATGGGGAGCTACTCTTTCCTCTGCTTTGGGTAGTATATTGGGTGCACCACGTATATTGCAGGCCACCTCCATCGACCGTATTACTCCTGCGGTTTTGGGCAAAGGCTTCGGCGCATCCAACGAACCCCGCAATGCCCTCATATTTACTTTTATCATTGCCCTTTCAGGTATCCTGATTGGTGAGCTGGATGTGATAGCCCGCATCGTTACCATCTTTTTTATTATTACCTACGGGTTTTTGAATATCACCTATGCTATTGAAAGCTGGGCCGGCACCGACTTTCGCCCATCTTTTAAAATCCCCGGCCTTATTAGCATTATTGGTGCAGTGGCCTGTATCGTGGTAATGATACAGCTTGATGTGGTTGCCATGATAGGAGCTTCCCTGGTGCTGGTGGGCCTGTTCCTGTTTTTGAAAAGACGGGAACTTACCCTGCAGACCGGTGATACCTGGAATAGTGTGTGGGCTTCCCTGGTGAAAACAGGCCTGGGCAAACTCACCACAGGTAATCAGGAGCCCCGTAACTGGCGTCCCAATGTTATTCTATTTAGCGGTGGGGCCAAAAATCGCCCATATCTCATTGATACGGCCAAAGCGTTGGTGGGTAAGCTGGGTATATTTACCAACTTCGAGCTGGTGGAAAGCCGTGATGAGAAAAATCTTTTCAGCAAAAATCAGCAGATTATCAGTGAAGAAGTGAAAGAGAGTAAGGGCGTGTTTACCCGCCGGCATGTTTGCCGCGATGTGTATGAAGGCATTGAATCTATCTCCAAAATATACGGCTTTTCAGGGTTTGACCCCAATACTATCCTCATGGGTTGGCCTGCAAATACGCGAAAACCTGAGGCCTTTGCGCGCCTTGTAAAGTCTTTTGTGAAGCTGGATTACAATCAGGTGTATCTGAGCTACGATAAAAACGAAGGTTTTCGTAAGAAAAAATCTATTGATATATGGTGGAGTGGCAAGGGACGCAATATCAGCTTTGCCCTGAGTATTGTGCGCTTTATTACTTCTTCTGACGAATGGAGGCAGGCAACCCTGCGCATACTTGTGATAAATCCCCGCTCCGACATGGCCGATAAATATTATGAACTGCTTGCCCAGATACTTGACAACCAACGTATAAAAGCTGAGGTGAAGGTGATTAACAACAGTGTAGAGCAATTGCCGGAGCAGGAAATTTTACGCAACGAATCTCGCAATACCGATTTGACCATCATAGAGATGGACCCCAGGAAGGAAGATTTTTATGAACAAATCAATCAGCTCACTGAAAACCTTTCCTCTTGCATGGTTGTGAACTCTTCAGGATTCTTTGAGGAAGTAAACCTGGTAACCAAGCCCACGGATGAGAGGGTAAAGGAGGAAGAAAAAACAGAAAAACCCGGGTTTGAAATCCTCCCCAAAATAAAGCTTGCCCAAAGAGAAATTGTAGCCAATGAAGTGCATAACATTGCAACACATCTGCAAGGATTAACACACAAGTATTACAATGACAGCCTGAACCTGATTATGGAAAAGGGCATTTCTTACTTTGCAGAATTGCAGTCGCTTACCGAGAAAACCTCTGAACAGCTGGCCAGTACCTGCAAAATGGATGACGAGGTTGAAATGAAAGGAGAATTTCTGAAAATACTCAACGACTTTTCTTTTCAGGCGCAAAGCAAACTCAAATTGCTGAAACATGACATTCTTGTCAACTATAAGCAAATCCTGGCTTCAGGTGCCCAGAACTATTTCCGGCAAACAGAGCTTAGACTCAGGGATATGCCTGCATACTTAAGGGTGAAGTACGACTGGAAAGAGTTCAGGAGGCTGAAGGCGGATTCTTTTGTGACCGGCCTATTCAAAGTTTGGAAAATTTTCCGTTCCAGAATTACAGGCAAGCCGGCGGTTTACAATATAAAAGTGGAAAGAGCCGCAAGATATTATCTGTATCACAAACGGCTCGTGGAGCATGCTGAACTGTATGATGCTTTTGCCAGGCACACTTTCGAAAGTATTATTGAATCCCGGAAAATACTTCAGGATTTTTATGAAATGATTGAAAAAGGGAAGTCAGGTGCTGCTGGGAAAGATAAAATGGGCAAAATTGTACAAATGGAAAAGGACCGTTTTAAGGTTGCTATTGCATTGCAAAAGGAACGGGAACAGGATTTTTACCATGAGCTGGGCCATAAGCTAGAAGCCAGGCTGCTCAACGACCTTCAGCTGTTCAGCAATCTCCTCGACCGGCCGGGTGCCAACTTTTTGAGCAGAGCTTTCCCCAAGGCCTGTAAAAATGACCCCGAGCTGCTGGAGAATCTAACTCACTTCCCCGACAACTGGCATATGAATGCCAACCTGATGACCAATAAAATTTACCTCGACTTCCTCCTACAGTCTCTTAAAAACAGGATTGAAGCCAAAATACGCAAATACCATTTTGATTTCAACACGTCCATCCATGCTTTCGTTTTACAGCCTTTGCAGGAGTTGAAAAAGACACTGGAGGCTTTGCATGAAACAGGAAAGAATGGAGAAAAGCCCGATAGATCCGGGTTCAGAGAGTTTGCAGCAGAAAAGCATTATGATGCCCTGTTTGATGAAATAAATACCTTGTTTCCCGAGCTGCCCCTGGTGTTGTCCATTGCAGGAGACGACCTGTCGGGCAACATAGAAAACAACCGGCTCGAGCTTACTCAGGAAAGAGTGGTAAGTGTGAGAAAAACCGTTGAGTTTTCCATTGCCTCGGAGTTGATTGACTACGTGAAGAAGCAGGGTATGGAATTCTCCAACGCGCTTGCCGGGCAGGTGGCGGAAATAAAAGATGTGGTAAGGCTTGTTAATTTCAACTTTTTTGAAGAAACCGATGATGAAATTCAAGGTGTACATGAAAAAAGAGAACTGGCTGAAGACTTTCTCAAACGGGTGGTTAGCAAACAGGACCAAATTCAGCAACTGATGGCAGGATACGAGGCTTCTTTCGGGCTGGGGCTGAAAAATGCCTTTGCCCCGCTTTCCTCCTCTATTATTGCCAAAACATCGGGCAGTATTAAGAAAAAATTCAAAGCAGGTGAGAGCCAGAAGCTGTGGGAGCGTGTGCAGGATTGGAATAATCAACTGGTGAAAGGGGTGCAAAATCAGCTTGTTAACGTGGTGTATTCCAAAAGTGAAAGCGTGTTATGGATGGGAAAGATGGAAAAAAACGGGCATCATCTGGCTTTCTCCAACGAGGAGGTATATGCTTATCTCGACAAGTATTCGCCCAATCAGGAGGTGTTAAATCAGCTGCCGTTTTATTATGGTAAACTTTTCTCCGGCCAATCGGGTATAGGAGAAGATTTTTGGGTAGGGATGGAAGATGAGGTAAGGCAAATGGGCAGTGCCGTAAAAAGATTCAGAAACGGACAGCCCGGCTGTATTATCATTACAGGAGAACGAAACTCAGGAAAAACCAGCCTGGGAAAATATACCATGCGACAGCATTTCCAGGCTGAAGAAATTCTGAATATACGCGCGCCCATGGAGTGTACAGCGAGTGTTGAATTATTTGAGCAATCCTTGCTTAAAGCACTTAATAGCCACAATACACAGCTGGATGTGGCACTGAAAAGGTTGCAGCGTCCACGTGTTTTCATCATCAACGATCTGGAGCTCTGGTGGGAAAGAACCCCTGAGGGGACCCTTGTGGTAGAACGACTTATGGAACTCATAAAAGCCCATCACGGGAAAGTGCTGTTCGTTATAAATGTAAATATTCATGCCCTTATGCTTATCAACGAACTTACCTCCCTGCATACCTGGGCCCTGGCACAGGTGGTTTGCAGCGGCTTTGATGCACGAGAACTACATGATATGGTAAAACTGAGGCATCAGGCTGGAGGCATGAAGTTTTCACTTGATAAGAAACATGAAAGCCAGATTTCGGGTTGGGAATATGCCGGTTTGTTCAACCGTTTCTTTGATTTGAGCCGTGGCAATCCGGGTATGACAATTGGCCTGTGGCTGGCTTCCATCAAAAAAGTGAGCGGAAATACCCTATACATGGAAAAACTGCCCAAACCCGATTATAGCTTCCTGGAAAAGCTCAACAGAGATCAGTTATTTTACCTGCTACAGTTTGTTTACCACCTGAGGCTTTCAATGACCAGATTGGCTCACACGTTGGACACAGATAAAGAAGCCCTGGAAAACCAGCTGCTAAACCTGTGGCAATCGGGCATCCTGGTAGAGAAATTCCCGGGCATATACGCTATAAATCCTGCTTTGCAGCAACCCCTGGTGAAGATTATGAGCGAAATGAAGTTGCTGTAACATGCTGGAAATGAGGAGGCATGACGGGCTTTGCCTTGCTGAAATTGTATTGTAAGAAATTAATGTTGACCCAATTATGATGATCATTTATACGATAATCCTGGCTGTTGCCCTGGTAGTTTTGCTCAGGGCATCGTATTACTTTTTAAAACTTGCAACTCACAGCAAAAGCTACCATGTTGGCGCGAAAAAGATTTTCCCCTGGATTGAAGCAGGAGCATGGGTGTTTTTTGTATTCTGGGCTGCTGATGTACACTTCCGGGGTTCCGTAATCTTTACTTTTCTGCTGGCAAGCCTTGCCTTGTTGCTGATTTTGTTGCTGGGGTGGTTTGTGCTGCGCGATATCATAGCAGGAATTGTGCTGCGCTCGGTTCAGACACCCCAAAAGGGAATGGTTTTACGCTCTGATGCCATTGAAGGTACCATTGCTTCTTTGGGAATTCTTTCCCTGAAGGTGAGAAACAGGGAGGGCGAATTGGTATCTGTTCCTTACAGCCGCCTTGCAGGGCAGAATATTACCCGGCCTGCTGAAAGAGGCAGAGGACAGAGCCAGGTGATAAAGCTAAGGGTTCCGCAGCGATATGGTGCACAAAAGATACAGCAGATCCTGCGCAAAAGGATGCTTTCCCTGCCCTGGGTTATAGCAGGAGGGGAATTAAAAATTTCACTGATTCCACACCAGGAACATTATGTTGTGGAGGTGTCTTTCCAGACGGTGCAGGAAGAAATGCTTGCCAAAACAGAGGAGTTATTGCACAGCTTTGCCAGAGAAAATTTTCCCGAAGATTAATCGTGCCTCATTTCCACTACCCGTCCACTCTGAAAGGTGACGCGGCGTATGCGGTTGCCCTGATTGTCGAAAATAGCCCAACGCCCCTGCTTTACGCCATCTTCATACCTGCCTTCTTCCTGTTTACGGCCGTTGCCATGGTAAGCAACAAAATTGCCATGCATACGATTGTCTCTGAATCCCACTTCTCTTAGCTTACGTCCTCTTTCATCGTAAAACACCCACAGGCCTTGTTTGAGATTACCCTCATAGTTTCCTTCTTCCATTATGTTGCCATTGGCATAGTATTGGGCAAAGCTGCCATGCAGCATGCCATCGCGATAGTGGGCTACCCTTTGCAGGCGCCCGTCTTCCATCCAGTGGGTGGCTTTCCCGTGGCGTACTTCGCCTTCCTGATCAGGGGCGTATTTATAGTTGATTTCGTATCTTTTTCTACCGTTCTCGTGCCAGCCGGTCCATACGCTATCCATCCGGGCATTATTAAAATGGCCCCTGTCTCTCAGTTGCCCGTTCTCGTACCAGCTGGTCCATTCGCCATGTTCGGCATCATTAACGAAAGGGCCCTGGTGGCTTTTTTGTCCTGACTCAAACCACACAGTCCAGATGCCTTCTCTTTTGCCATGTTCAAAGTTGCCTTCGCGCAGTTTTTCGCCCGTGGTATAATAATAAATCCAGGGCCCGTGCTGTACTCCTTGCACAAAGTCGCCCTTGCTGGCCTTGTAGCCGTTGGGGAAATAAAACACCCATGTGCTGTCTTGCAAATCTTCTATTGAGGCGCCCTCCATGTCGAGTTGCCCATTGTCGAACCACCACCAGGCATAACCGTTGAGTTTGTTGTTTTTGTAGGTTCCCTCAAATTCCTTCTGTTCGTTTTCATGGTATAAAACAGAGGGGCCATGTCTTTTGTCGTTTTCGAAGGTAGTAATCTCCTTGGGGTTGCCGTTTTCAAAAAAGAACTCCCACTCACCGTGTTTTTTCCCGTTTTTTACCCCACCCTGCATTTCAAGTTTTCCGTTGGGAAACCATGTTTTGCTGTATCCTGTGCCATATTCAATTTCGGCCCATTTTTGGCCGTCCTCGTACCAGAATTCCCACGAGCCCACCTTTTCATCATCTTTGTATTTCCCTTTCGACCACTTCTGTCCGCTTTGATAAAAATAGCTGTAATCGCTTTGTTTTTGTTCATTGACGAGGGTTCCGGTTTCCCGCAATGAGCCGTCGGGGTAAAAGGCCTGATAGGCATGGGTGTCGTAATGATAGGTTTCTTCCACGATGCCGTTGGGGGAGTAAAAATGCCATTGACCCACGCGGGCATCCTCAAGATATTCTCCTTCTGCCTGCTTCTGGCCGTTTTCATGAAAATATTTCCAGGTGCCTGACTTTCCTTCCGGGCTCCAGTTTCCAGCCTGGCTGATGATTCCGTCGGAGTAAAACCCGGTGTAAAGCCCTTCAGAATAATCTATCTGACTTGTTTTGTTCTCTTCTTCATCAAAATATTCCCACACCCCTGTTTTGTTGCCGGCAATATAATTGCCCTGCTTGCGCACCACCTGGTTGGGGTCGAAGTACTGCCAGAAGCCGTCTTTATCGCCTTCGCTGTAGGGCCCTTGCCCAATAAGTTCACTGTCGTGCAGGCTTACCGATGGAGTTTGCCCCATCAGTGAATTAAAGGAAACCATATACACCAATACAAACAGGGCAAATCCGCTTGAAATCATCCGGGTGAAGTGCTTTTGCATGCTTTTGAAAATTAAGGGTTAAGGCAACGTTTTATGCTGCAAAATTAGCAAAGGGCGTGGATAAATAAAAGGTATGGCAAAAGGTTTCCGACTTTTTTAGAAATCGGTGTTGGATTACTACTTTTTGCTGAATAAAACATATATGCCCGGCACCAGTACCAGGGTGAGGAAAGTGCCCAGACTCAGTCCTCCTATTACGGTGAGAGCCAAAGGTTGTAGTAATTCGGATCCTTCTCCAAGCCCCAGGGCCAGGGGCAGCATACCGAAAACTGTGGTAAGTGTAGTCATCAGCACAGGGCGTAATCTTACGGCCCCTGCCTTCGCAATGGCTTCTGCCGGATTCATGTTTTGCTGTTCGCGATTTTGATCGGCAAATTCTACCAGCAGGATTGCATTATTTACCACGATACCCACCAGGAAGATAACGCCCAGCAAAACGGGTGCGCTGAGGGGTGTGCCGCTCAGCCACAGTATCAAGGCTACTCCCGTGATGGAAAAGGGCAGCGAGGCAAGAATAACCAGCGGGCTTGTAAGCTTTTCATACTGTATGGCCATTACCAGGAAAACAAAAAGGACTGCCAGTAAAATTGCCATCAGCAGTGAACGGTTGGATTCCTGTATTTCGCGTGCAGCACCTCCATAAATAAAGCTATAGCCTTCAGGCAAGTCATAGTCGGAAAGTGCTTCCATAATTCGTTGGTTTAACTCCCCCACGGTGGTCTGCTCAAGGTCGGCGGTGGCATTTACCCGCATGATGCGTATCTGGTTGAGTCTTTCAATATGCGCAGGACCCATTTCAGAAGTGAAATTGGCAATACTTGCCAGGTTGGTGGGTTGACCCGCCTGATTGAAAAGGGGGATGTTGCCCAGCTCGCGCACCGAACCGGTTACTGAGCGTGGGTATCGCACCCGGATGTTGTATTCAAAACCACCTGTGACGTAGCGGGTGGGTACCATGCCATCAATGGCAGTACGTATAACTTCGCCCGCTTCGGCGACAGAAATTCCGCGGCTGGCGGCCTGTTCGTCATCAAGGCGGATGATTACCTGGGGAATACGTTCGTCCCTGCCAATCTGAGCATTGGCAACCCCATCCACACTCCTTACAACTTCAAGTATCTGTCTTGCTGTCTGGTCCAGCACTTCCAGCTCTTCGCCTACGATTCCCACGGAAATATCATCGTCTACCATGGAAGTGCGAAGGCCTTCTATCCTTGGACCTCGTATACGCTGCTGCTCGAAGGGCAGGCCCAGTTCATTTACTTTTGCAGAAAACTCTCTCACCCATCTCTCGGCAGAATATCCACGGCGGTCACCCAGGTCTTCCAGTTGCACCACCATGTCGATCATTCCTCCACGTATGGATAGCTGTCCTCCGCGAAAATAGCCTCCTGCGGTGGCGTACACGGTTTGTACGTGCGGCATTTCTGCAATTTTCTCCTCCAATAGTACTGCCACATTGTGTGTAGGCAGAGGTGCTGTGCCCAGGGGCAGGACAAAACGCATAGTAATACGTCCATCGTCAACGGTAGGCAGAAATTCACTGCCCATATTTCTCATCATTAGTATGGCTGCCAACAGCAGGAGGGAGGCCACGGGCAACAGTATCCATTTTCTTAGTATCACTCCCGGAATCCGGTTGCGATAGTATTGCTGAAGTTGCTCCACACCATTGTTGAAGCTCTTGATTGGCCAGCTGTTTTCCAATCTGCTTTGTCTTTTTATGCCTGCCAGCAGTGCCGCCAGTGAGGGTACCAGGCTGAGCGACAATAACAGTGAGGTAATGATGGCAAAGGAAATGGTGAGAATGAGTTCTCTGAAGATGAGTGCTGCCAGCCCGGTCATCAGCAGGAAAGGTGCCACAGCCGCCAGGTTGGTCATGGTGCCTGCAATTACAGCACCCCTTACTTCGGATGCGGCTTCCCGGGCGGCTTCACCGGGTGCTTTGTCTTTTTCTTTCTGATGGCGAAAAATATTTTCCAGCATCACCAGCCCGTTGTCCAGCAAAAGGCCTACCCCCAGCGCCAGCCCACCCAGGCTGAGCACGTTAAGCGACAGACCACTGAAATTCATTAACAGGAAGGTAGCTATGATAGCCAGGGGAAGAGTAATCCCTATGATTAGTGCTCTGCGCAGACTTCCCAGGAAGAATAGTATTACCAGCATGGCCAGCACACCCCCGGTAATGGCAGCCGAACTTACCGAACGTATGGAAGCGGTGATAAAGTAGGATTGATCCTGTATGGTGGCAAATTCGATATCGGGGGAGATAAACCCTGATTCCTGAAGCGATTGCAGGGTGCGCTCCAACCCGCGGATTACCTCCACCGTATTGGCATCGGGCTGCTTCATTATGGATACCTGCACGGCCTCATTGCCGTTGTGTCGGGCAAACAGACGCTGCTCACGGTGACTGTCGGTTATTGATGCCACATCCGAAAGGCGGATATGAGCAGAAGAGTTGGGGATATTTATAAGCGTATGGGCTACCTGGGCGGCGTTGCGGTAGCGATTTTCGGTACGGGCCAGCACATCATATTCTTCCGAAGTAATATTGCCCGAGGCAATGTCAACATTTCGTGCTGCCAGCGTCTGGGTGATATGGGTAAGATTAAGTCCGTAGGATCGCAGGCGTTCGGGGTCAACCACAACGTCGATTTCTCTTTCCTTTCCTCCTGCCACTTCTATGGTGCCAGTGCCCCGCACTGCCAGCAGTTGTGGAACCAGGCGCTGCTGCACCCAATCGCGCAGCTCAATGGGAGAACGCACGCTGCTGCTGAATGCCAACTCGTAGATAGCCGATTGTGAGGGGTCCATTTTCATCAATCGCGGGGGGTCAATGCCCTTGGGCAATTCGGCCCGGGCGCGCTCCAGCTGTCGGGCTGCATCCTGCAGGGCCAGGTCAATATCGGTGCCCACTTCAAAAAACATTTCGATATAGGTACGACCTTCGGAGGCCCGCCCGTGCAGTTCGGTAAGATTTTCGGTGGCCGAAAGGTTTTTTTCCAGCACACGGGTGAGCTGTTCTTCAATCACTTCAGGTGTAACCCCGGGATAGTTAACCACTACCCGTATGTGCGGATACGCCACCTCGGGCAACAGGCTCAAAGGGAGCCTGCCCGAAAAAATAAATCCCAACACAACTACTATCACCGCAATTGAAATGGTACCAATGGGATGGTTTACTGACCAGGATGAAATATTATTTGTTTTTTGATGGGTTGCCATTTGCTTATAGTATCTTTCTTTGGTGTAAGATTCGCAAAATCAATAGTTTTTCTCAGCTGTTGGATGGCGAGGAAGCGAGTTAGGAAATCGTTGGATTAGAGGCTTAATCCCTGAATCCGTATCTCCTGAAGCTACCGCTCACTTTTACCTTTTCCCCGTCATTTAGCCGGTTAAGGTTGCCTGTGGCAAGTTTTTCTCCTTTTTTCACCCCCGAAACTATTTCTGTCCAGCCGTCTCGTTCTGTACCTGTTTCCACATGGCGTTTTTCGATGGTATTATCGTCCTTTATAATAAAAATCACGCTTTTTTCGTCTCTCTCAGCAATGGCTTCGGGTGGTGCAGCCAACACATTTGCTCTGGCATCGATGGTGAAGCGGGCGCGTGCCAGATAGCCGGGACGGAGAGGGTAGGGAATCTTGTCCTGATGTATTTCCACCTCCACGGTGAAAAGGCGTGTAATGTTATCGGCCGAGGGGAAAATACGTCGTATGGTACCGGGGTAAGGGGTTTCGCCAATTACATCGAATAGCAGTTCCAGTTTCTGTCCTTCCTTTAATTGTGCCACATCCATTTCGGAAAGAGCCGGGCGCACCACCAGGAGGTTGTGGTCTTCGATGGTAAATAAGCGGTCGTTGGCATTAAGGCTGGTGCCGGGTTCCACCAGCTTGGCAGCAACCATGGCATTGATGGGTGCACGGATTTCTCCCAGTTCAACCTCTGTTTGCCAGAATTCCACTTCGCTTTTGGCCTGCTCCAGCGTCAGGGTGGCGTTTTCAAATTCGGCAGGGGTAATAACGGCTTCTTCGTACAAAACTTTTTGCCGTGCAAAATGCTGCTCTGCCTCTCTGAGGGTTGCCATGGCATTGCGCAGTTGTGATTGCTGCTTGCGGGTGTCGAGCCGGGCCATGATTTGCCCACGGTTTACCTGCTGGCCTTCCTCAAAGTTCACTTCCAGCACCTGACCTGCTGTACGTGCCGTAATATATATTCTTTGGTAGGCAACCACGGGAGCAGAAACCGTGCGAATATCTGACAAATCGCGCTCCTGTACCTCAACGCTCAACACAGTATGTGCCTGCTCTCCTGTGGCTTCGGATTGTGAGTCGTTACCACAGGAAATATGCAATAGTAGTGGAAAAAATACCCACGCCAGGAGTTTGATCGGCACCAGAGGTTTTATCATGTAGTGATGTGTATACATACAGACAGGCTTTTTTTGTTGATTTTATCATTCAAACATTGAAAGTAATAAAATGTTTGGAGATATGCTCAAATCAGGAGGGATTCTTGTGGTCGTTATATTTTTGCAGGGAGGGAAAATTTCCTGATGTATTTGGCAAATTTCTTAGGCATAGCGGTCCTTATGATCTAAAAAATCTTTACTTTTAGCATGTTTGAAGCATAAAAAAGGAAATAATATGACAGCACAGTTTATTGAAGAGGGGTATATCCCTGTTTATGAGTTTCATGTGGAGAAGAGTTTGCGGCAGAAATACCAGATTGACGAGTCCTTTTTCTCCACTGATGGGAATATCATTTTCACGGATTTCAGGGCCGTTAGGCTTTTTGTTCATCAAATAAATGCCGGGCTTGACCCGCGCTTGCACATCTATCCGGGAGAGGTGAATGCCGCCGGTTTGCTGGAGGAAATATTCCATCTCGTACTAAGGGAGTATGAGAAACAGATAAGCCCGGGTGTTTTTACCAAAGCAAGAGAGTATCTCGAAAAAGCAGTTGGAGAGGATAAGGTATACGACCTGCTTTATGATTTTCAGCAGAAGTTTCCTTCTACCCCTGTTTACAAAGGAGATATGTCCGTGGCGGCGTACCTCAAAGAGGAAACCGATGGTCGCTCTCATATGGATACTACCCTGGAAGAGCTGATGATGCTGTTTTTTGCCAATTTCAACCCAGCCAATAAAAAACTGAAAGTGTTGTTTGACGAAAAATTCCTTGACCAGCCGGAAACCTTCCGCATGATAGTTGATTATATGGAAGATTTTTTCGAAGAACAGCCGGGCTTTGGTCCAGACGGCCAGGATATTTTCAACCTTTTCAAAACCCCTATTCTCAGCGCCCCCACTGATATAAGCAAGCAAATTGACTTTATTCTTGGAAAGTGGAAAACATTGCTGCCAGAAAAAATCCTGGTGCAACTGCTCAAAGGTAAAGATTTACTTAAGGAGGATGTAAGCTTTGATACCACTGCAGGCGACGGACCAGCCCCCACTGCTGCTCCCCGCTACAAGGATATGGGCGATGTGGCTGATGGGTTCACCATGGGCAAGTCGGGATACCGGTACCTGGAAGATGCAGAAAAAGATTATGAGGAGCATGAGGCATTTACACCCGATGTACACTGGATGCCCAGCGTGGTGATGCTGGCCAAAAATGCCTATGTTTGGATGGATCAGTTATCCAAAAAATACCAGCGCGAAATCAAAAAGCTCGACCAGATTCCTGACGAAGAGCTGGATCTGCTGCGCAGGTGGAATTTTACAGGCTTGTGGCTCATTGGCATATGGGAGCGCAGCGAAGCATCAAGGCGCATCAAGCATATAATGGGCAATACCGATGCTGTGGCATCAGCCTACTCCTTGTATGATTATGAAATTGCCCACGACCTGGGTGGGGAGCAGGCGTACAACAACCTCAATGAAAGGGCTAAAGCCCGTGGGCTGCGACTGGCCAGTGATATGGTACCCAACCATACGGGCATTTACTCAAAGTGGGTAATAGAAAATCCCGAATATTTTATTCAGGCAGAGCATCCGCCTTTCCCCGGTTACAGGTTTTCAGGGGAAAATCTTTCGCAGCACCCCGATTTTGAAATACGCATTGAAGACGGCTATTTCAGTAAAACTGATGCTGCTGTGGTGTTTCAGCGTGTTGATAAACGAAATGGAGAAGTAAGGTATTTGTACCATGGCAACGATGGCACCGTGATGCCCTGGAATGACACCGCCCAGCTGGATATGATAAAACATGAGGTAAGGGAGGCCGTTATCCAGAAGATTTTTGATGTGGCACGCAAATTTTCCATCATTCGCTTTGATGCCGCTATGACCCTTGCCAAAAAACATTTCTCCCGCCTGTGGTATCCACGTCCGGGTACTGGTGGCGATATTCCCTCACGTGCCGATTATGCCATGAGTCAGAAGGAGTTCGACAAACTCTTTCCTGTTGAGTTTTGGCGTGAGGTGGTAGATCGTATGAATGCAGAAATGCCCGAAACCCTGCTGCTGGCCGAAGCTTTCTGGTTTATGGAAGGCTACTTTGTTCGCACCCTGGGCATGCATCGGGTATATAATTCTGCCTTTATGCATATGCTCAAAAACGAGGAAAATGAGAAATACCGCGACCTGATTACCAATACCCTGGAGTTTGAACCCGAAATCCTGAAGCGCTATGTAAATTTCATGAGCAACCCCGATGAGGAAACGGCCATCCGTCAGTTTGGCACCGACGATAAGTATTTCGGGGTATGTTTGCTGATGAACACATTACCCGGATTGCCCATGTGGGGCCACGGGCAGATTGAGGGCTATACGGAAAAATATGGCATGGAGTATCAGCGGGCCTACTACAATGAAGAACCCCATACGTGGCTGGTGCAGAAGCATGAAAAGGAAATCTTCCCCATAATGCAAAAGCGATATCTGTTCAGCGAAGTTTACAATTTCAATATTTTTGACTTCATCGACAGCTATGGCAATGTGAATGAAAATGTTTTTGCCTTTACCAACCATCATGGCCATGAAAGAGCCCTTGTGATGTACAACAATAAGTATGAGCAGGCACAGGGACGTATTCACTTTTCAGCACCCAAGCTGAGCAGTGGCGCTGCGGGCAAGGAAATCCAGCGGGTTAATCTGTCTCAGGCACTGGAACTAAATAATGCAGAGAAAGTGTTTTATGTTTTCAGGGAGCATATCTCCGGACTGGAATACATACGCAAGGGCAAAGAACTGACAGACAATGGATTGCACTGGCATCTCAACGGCTTTGAATATCGATTGTTCTGGAATTTCCGCGAGGTGTACGACGAAAGCAGTGTCTATGAAAAACTCTACTGGCAAACGGGTGGCGGTGGTATCGTATCAGTGGAAAACGCACTGGAAGAAGCCCGGCTGCAACCCTTGCACAAAGCTTTTGAAGCCCTGTTTGCCGAAGATATTGTTAACTTCCTGGTCAACAGGGTTACAGAAGAAAATAGAGGTGCGTCCGAAAAGCTGGGTTATACGCTGATTAGAAGTAGGTTTGATGAACTGCTGAAGAAAATCAGCGAATACATGCCCGGGCTTAGCATGGAGGTTTCCTCTATGTGCGAAAGTTTTATCAGCTGTGTAAAAAGTGTGGAAAACACCTTCAATCTTATCCATTCCGATGAGGGCGAACTGGTTGATTTTCTCGCGCTTAACGGTTATGAATCTACCGAGGATTTGCTTACCATAGGTTCTAAATCAGGCTATCGCGAAAACATCATTCTTGTCTTGGCCTGGTTTGCATTAAAAACCCTGGAAGAACAAACGGGTGCAGATAAAAAAACCCATGCCTTTTCTGAAAAACTCAGGCTGCAATGGCCCCTGGAAAAGGTATTGATGAGAACCGGCATGGGCAGCGACGCCATAAAACGCGACATAAACCTGATATATCTGTTGCTGCAGTATCAGGAAACCTTATTCGATTTCAGCGTGTTAAATGTAATTGATGAGCGCGAGAAAATGCTTGCCGAAGAGCGGAAAAAGCAGATGATCCTGAAAACAAAACTTGCTGCCTCCATGTTGGATGATGAATATCTGTGTAACTTTATCGGGGTGAATGTTTACCAGGGAGTTTCCTACTTTAGTAAAGAAAGCTATGAAGAGTTGCTGGAATGGTTTTTCACGGTAGCTGTGCTGAAGTATTTTACCCTGGTTGATGAGCCCATGTCGCACAGAGAAAAGAAACAGATAAGATTGTTGATACAGGAAAACGTGAGGTTTCTTCTTAGTGCGCGTGAACTTTCGGGTCGTGCCGGGTATAGACTGGATAGGCTTAAAAGCCTCGTGGAGAAAAAGGCCGCCACTGCATAAAACAAAACCACGTAAATCAAAATATGGCACACTGTAAGAAAATCCAGCTTCTTGTTTTGTTTTTACTTCTGTGTATTCCGGCAGAGTTGCCCGGCAGGGAAAGAGGCATGGGCTTGCCCTTCATTGTAAATTATCCACGCAGTGTTTACAATGCCAGCACACAGAACTGGTCTATTACCCAGGACAGAAATGGATTTATGTACTTTGGCAATAACGATGGCGTTTTGCAGTTTGATGGTACTGGCTGGAATATTTTTCCTGTCCCCAATGGTTCTGTGGTGAGGGCTGTATATGCCAAAGGTGATACCATTTATGCCGGTGCTTTTGAGGAAATAGGGTTTTTTGCCCCCAACAGTCAGGGGCGGCTCTCCTGGCATTCACTCAACTACCTGGTACCAGAGGCATATGCCAGTTTTGATGAGGTGTGGAATATATTTCCGCTGCCCGACGGAGTCATGTTTCAGTCATTCAACTTTATCTTCATTGTAAGAGATGATACTTTTACCGTGCTTGAACCTACTTCCAATTTTTCTTTCATGCACGAAGCCGGAGGGCATTTCTTCGTGGTGGATACAGGGGAAGGGCTTATGAAGCTGGAAAATGATAAGCTCAAACGTATAAGCACCAACCCGGTGTTTTTTCGCAACGAAGTAACCTGTGTAATTCCTTTCGGGCAGGGGAGTTTTATTTTGGGCACCACAAACGAAGGGCTGTTCAGATTGGATGAGAACCGGTTGTCGGCCTGGAATACAGATGTAAATCCCCATCTTCAAAACCACAATCTTTTTTCGGGCATCCGGCTCAGTGACGGAAATTTTGCCTTTGGCACCATCAGCAATGGTGCTTATATTACCAACAACCGGGGCTCAGTAATTCAGCATGTAAACAGAAGCAAGGGCTTGCAGAATAACACAGCACTTGCCCTTTTTGAAGACCGGCGCAATAACCTGTGGGCTGGACTGGATAATGGCATTGACTACGTGGAAATCAGCTCTCCCCTTACCACGCTTGATTTTAATTATAATATAGAAACGGTTTACAGCAGCATTGTACATGATGGCATTCTCTACGTGGGTACCAATCAAGGTCTGTATGCCGCGCCATATGCCCGGATGGGAGAATTCTCCTTTTCCGATACCGGCTTCAGGCTTATCAAAGGTACCGAAGGGCAGGTATGGAACCTGGAAGTGATTGACAATACGCTGTTTTGCGGGCATAATTTCGGTTTATTCCAAATTAGCGAATTTACAGCCCGACAAATATCCGACATCAGGGGCTTCTGGTCGTTTATACAGCCGCAGGGGCACGATGACCTGATTCTGGCAGGTACCTACAGCGGCATTTTACGGTTAAGAAAGACGCAGGGACGGTGGAACGTGGAGGAGGAATTACATGGTTTCAGGGAATCAAGCCGTAATATTTATCTTGATGACAATTTTAACCTGTGGGTGTCACATGGTTACAGGGGTTTATTTCGGCTTGAAACCGACCCGGAGTTCAGAGAGGTGCGCCGGCTGAGCTTTTTCTTCAATGAGTCGGGCCTGCCCCCACAGCTTCCCTACAATATACACAGCGTAAATAACCGGATGATTATTACAACCCGGGAAGGCATTCTGCAGTTTGATTATGCCCGGCAGGAGTTTGTTGAGATTCAAAGTCTTAACAATTTATTTGCCGGCAAAGGGTTTATTGACAAGATTTACCAGTCACATACCGGCGACCTGTGGTACTTTACCGATAATTACGTGGGAGTTATGCGCTTGCTGGAAGATGGCTCTTACCGTGATATTATGGCACCTTTTTCCGGCATCAATGAATACCTTATCCCTGCGTTTCAGAATATTTTTATAACACAGGAAAGTCAGGTTTTTCTGGGTACTCAGAATGGGCTGGTGCATTACAATCCTGCTGTAATCAACGATTATACAAAGGTGGAAGGGGTATTTCTTTCCGATATTACCTTTTACAGCCATAGCCAAAGCAGCGCGCTTACTCTGTATCAGCATCCTGAAGACCCAGGTTTTGAAGCACAATCGCCCGAATTGCCATTTGCCCTGAATTCGGTAACTTTCCGTTATACCAGTCCAGCCTACGAAAATCCTGACAGGCTCAGATTTTCCTATCGCCTCAGTGGGCTCGATGAAAGCTGGTCGGCCTGGGATGCCATTAACTTTAAGGAATATACCAACCTTCGCGAAGGTAATTACGTGTTTGAACTGAAAGCCAGGAATGCTTTTGGCATGGAGAGTGAAGTGCTCTCGTTTCCCTTTACGATAAGACCTCCTTTTTTGCGTTCCAGGGCTGCTTTTATTGTTTACGGGCTGCTGTTTCTGGTTATTGTGGCCGGAAATGTGTATTTCTTCAGAAGGAGGATGTTGAAAATCAGGTTAAAGGAAAAAATAAGGCATGAAAAAAGACTGGCACGGCGTGAGCAGATGTTTCAGGAGAAAAGTGCCCTGAGTGAAAAGGAAATTATGCATTTGCGCAATGAAAGCCTCAAGAATGAGATGAGCCATAAGAACAAGGAACTTGCCAATGCCACCCTTCACCTGATTCAGAAAAACAGAAC
>SLOR01000154.1 GCA_007132395.1 Bacteroidales bacterium | reverse complement strand
TTCTTGGGGGTCGCGAACATAGAGCTGCCAGGTGTCGCCAAACTGACCCACCACGCCAATAAAGCTACCATTGCCCTCGGGCAGAATGTCGTCGGCGAAATCGGCGTAGCCACTGGTGCGAACAATGATGGTGTTGTTTTCGC
The DNA here is from genome assembly GCA_007132395.1 of Bacteroidales bacterium. GTDB lineage: Bacteria > Bacteroidota > Bacteroidia > Bacteroidales > UBA7960 > SKVR01. The sequence goes on along the minus strand of SLOR01000154.1, from coordinate 5,329 downwards.
AATCCTGAAGGGTTCTGTTTACGTTGAATCGATTGATGCCATCCGCCCAGGTTTCGCCCAGTTCGGAGTTGGTAAATTGCACATTTTCAATCCTTACCAGACGCGCCTGATACCCTCCGGATTTGATATCGTTTATGGTTACAGTAACCGGCTCCAAATATTTACCGGCGGCCTGTTTCACGATATTCTTATTACCATCCACCGAATCGAGCTGAAACATATTGTTAAAGTAGCTGATGGTGGCACCATTTAATGCCAGCCTGATAGAATCGCCCATTTTCAGGTCGGTATTATTAACGGCCATACGTAAGTTTACAGCGTCAGTATGATCTTGTATATAGGCCTGACGGAAAATGTTTCCATTGCCTTGGTCCATGGTGATAACCGCAAAAAGTTGTTTTCCTGAATTGCGGAAACTGTAGGTTTGACCGGGGGCAATCATTGCTCTTAAATCGCCGATAGTAACAATACTATCGGGGTCAATGGAGGCAATGGGCGGGATGTCCTTTTCATCCTTGCTGCAATTGGTGAGAAGTACAGCCAGGGTAGCTATCACAAACAATTGTGATATTATTCTGAAAATTTTCATATTCATTGTATTTACAAATTTCTTTAATCCGGTTTTTACTCCTCAATATCATTGAGGTTTCTCATCAAAATCTGTGGGTTGTTAAATACCGCAACAATGCCTGTAAGCTTCACGGCTTGAGATGGCACAGATGAGCTGGCAAAGCTTGCCTGGTTGCGGGTAAACAACATTATGCTTCCTGTTCCGTCGTTCACGGTTCTTTCTCCCTGGAAGTTACTGCCCCCGCTAATGGTTGCATTTTCAATGGTTACCACAATCGATTCAAAGGTGTTCATATTGTTAAGCAGGTTGTCAATGGTGGTTACTACCGGCTCTACACTTTGGCCGGTTGCCAGCAATGAGGCATTGCCATTGGGCAGGTTGTTGAGTTGCAGTAATCCGTTGAATTGTGAAAGTTCAACAGTACCCACGTGTATCCTAACCTTGTCGCCCATGTTCAAATCATGATTGGCCGTAAAGCGGAGTGCAATGCCTCCACTTTCATCCTGTATCACAGCATTTCTCTCATGATGATTCCCATTGTCTTTATCGGAAGTAATAATCCCTTCAATAGCTGCACCCGCCGGGGCGGCACTTGCACCATCATTGAAAAGCTGCCTCAACTGGGCAATGCTGATGGTTTCGTCATCACTACCCGGATCATATTCTTCCAAAAACTCCAGATCGCTGAGGCTGCGCAATTGCAATTGAGCACCATTATAATAAGAAGCTATTGCAACCATGTTGTAAATACCACCGGAAACAGGCGTATTGGCAAAGCTTGCCCATGCGTAGGTTCTCATAATTACCTCTGCTGTGCCATCGGTAATGGTAATATTGCCATTAAAAGAGCCTGCGGGGGGTATGGTTACATTTTCAAGACGGATGAGGGTAGATTCGTATTGTGAGAAGTTTTGCACCAGGTTGCCCAGGGTAGTTGTGGTAGGTTCAGGCAGGGTGCCTTCACCCATTACATAGCCATTGCCCAGAGGGATGCTTTCAACCTGGAGTAGTCCGTTAAAGCGGCTAATGGGAAGGCTTCCCACCAAAACGCGCAGCTGATCTCCCAGGTCAAAGTTATGGAAGCTGGCAAACCTTAGGGCCAGGCCATCGCCATTTTCATCCATGATGAAAAGGTTTTGTCCGGGATGGTTCTCATGTTCTCTGTCGGAGATTATAACACCATCGAGCCTGCGGTTGGGCGGAATGTTATTGGTGCCCTGTGCCTGAAGTTGACGAATTTCTGCAATGGAAATGGATTCCATGTCTTCGCCAGGTGTGGGGCATCTGTCTCCATCCAGTTGTACCTCTTCAATATCACGGATATAAAGCTGCTTGTCATCACGAAAATGAGCCAGTACAGCAACAAAGCTACCGTTACCTTCAGGAATGTTGTAGTCAGCAAAGCTGGCAAACCCACTGGTTCTTACAAGGATTTCATTGCCATCGCAATCTCTCAGAATCCTGTTTTGTGTAATCAGGTTTTCACCATCGGCATAGGTTTTACCCAGTTCATTCTGATGAAATTCAACCCCTTCAAGCCTGATTAGTCTTGCCTGGAGCGAAGCATCGGAAAGCAAGTTGTTGATGTTGGTAGTAAGCGGTTCCACTTCCACCTTAGTGGCCAGTTTTGCCACATTTTTTCCTGTATGCACCGAGTCAATCTGCAACATGTTTTCGTAGGCACTAAGCAGGGTTCCTTTGAGGTTTAGGTGGATGGAATCGCCCTGGTACAACCCGCCGGGCGACATGATGCGCAGGTTTATGGCTGCAGTGCCATCCTGCATGTAGGCGCCACGGTAAATGTTGCCTGAGCTGCCATCCATGGTAATTACTCCATATACTGAAACATCTTCGGTAAACTTGATGGGCTGGTTGTTATTGGCAGCAAACATTTGCCTGAGTTCGGCCAGGGTATGCACTTCACCCACGGGTAACACCATGGGATCGGGGGTGTCAAAGTCGTTTTTTACGCAGGCATTCCACAAAAATGCAGCAGCCAGCAAAAAACCAAATACTTTGTATGCTTTATGAAATTTATGATTCATTATTCTGTATTTTTCTGTTGGATAAAATTTTCCTTTTCAGTTTTTGTTGTTTTACATTCTGAAGGCCAGGTTAACAAAGAATGTACGGCCGTACATGTAAAAATATTTGGCAGGGAATCTTCCGATATCGCTGCTGTCGTATCTCAACTGCTCGAAGCCCCCAATGCGGAAGTCAGTATTGTCAAGAGCATTGTTTACACTTACGTTGAGGTTAATGAAATAGCCCGGTCTGAGTCTCCAGGATCTGCCGGCGAAAATGTCAAGAGAAAAATTGTTGTCCAGTTTTTCCTGTTCAATAACTCCCTGCCAACCGGTATCGCTTTCCACGTAACCTGCAAGGGCTTCCGCGGTACGACGGTCGGGGTTGATGTCAATATATATATCGTCGAAATAGTTGAGGTTGGCACCGACAAACCAATAACGGGGAGAGTTGTAACGTAATCCTACAGAACCTGCTGTATGGGTCATGCCTCCTACCTTATAGTTTTTCCAGTACACGGTTTTTTCTTCAGCCAGCAGTTCGCGGTCATTGTCGCGGGTAACGGTAACTGTGGGGCGGCTGGAGTAAATATAGTCTCCAATACCTCCAACAAGCGACATGGAAAGTGTTGAACTCAGGTTGATATCCATTCCCAGCTCAGCTCCCATGTGTTGCTGATCCACGCCCGACATGCTGTAGTTTACAAAAGTGCGAAACTCTTCATGGTAGAAGCTGCGGCTCCAGGTTTGGTCATTGAACTCGGTGTAGAATAAGGTAAGTCTTGATTTTACCATGGGTGTACGCACGATATAACTTACGTCGCCGGAAATAATGTTCTCACTGTTGAGTACGGGAATAACATCATCCCTTACCCTTGAAGAAATGTAAGCATCTCTGAAAAAGGGAGCGCGTGTGAGATATGCTGCATTGGCGGTAAAATAGTGACGCCCGGTAAGCTTAAATGTTGTACCCCCTTTTAATCCGAAATTGGTAAAGTTCTGTTTCTCGCTGTCTCCCAGTGAGTTTTCGGGGAAACGTCCGTTTTTCATGTGTCCTGTTCTCCAGAAAGTAGTTTGCGATACATTCCCTGCCAGGTAAAAGTCCCAGCGGGGCAATACCCATTCGGCCTGGGCAAAAGCTTCGTACTTGTTGATGTTTCCTGTAAAATCGTACCCAAAGCGGTCGCCTTCAGTAACAAGGCGGTTGGGGTTATCAAGGTCGTTTTGTGCAAAATCAGGATCGTCGGCATCTCTAAGCGCAAACTGGTCAATATCTACCCACCAGTCGCCGCCAAGCAAATCGTCCACCAGTTTGTACTGATGAGTTTTTGCAAGCGATACGTTAATACCCCCGCTTACGGTGGTTGTGGGGTCAAGTGTGGCATTAACAAAAGAGTTGAAAACGAATTGGTTGCGGTCATTACGACGATCCTCCACGATAAACATGGATCGGTTGCCTGTGGCCGATTCACTGGTGCCGTTTACATTATCCTGTGTGAAAAGATTTTTCATATTGTACTGGTACATCAAATCCCAGTTGAGTTGCCGGAAAGTTTCGTCATTTTGCCACAGGCCGGTGTAAAAGTCAAACAGGGCAGGGTCATTATTGTAGAAGCTGGGCATATACCTGTAATAGTCTGGGCGGGGATCATGTCCTTCAAAAGGACCGGGGCCGTGGTCGGGCTTTGTGGCATCAAACCAGTTGAGTGCTGTAGAGCTCCCTTTGCCAAATGTGTATGCTGCAGAAGTTTGTATTTCAATGTTGGGATTTACATCGAAATAATGATTGAGCATAAACCATGGTGTATGGTAGTTGTTGATACGCGAATTGCGCACTTCTCCTTGCTGTAATCCCCAGTTGGGGTTGTAGAAGTTGTTGCCGGTAAGGTCATAAACCTCCTGAGTGGCAACACCGGGGCGGCCTGTGCGGGATGGTGCTCCAAAAGCAATAAACCCAAGGCTGTGTTGTTCGTTGAGTTTTCTTTCTGCCGAAAGGAAATATCCCCAGGCATCATAAAAAGTACCTTCCACGTAGCCTTCCTGTGCACTTCTTCTGGAACCGCTCAGGGTGAGAGCCCAGCCATTGTCCTGCATTCCGGTAGAGTGGGTAAACATGGCTCTGTGGGTGTAGGTGCGGTTGGAGTTGGAATAGGTAACACGGGTGTTGGGGCTGTATAGAGAAGCGCGGGTGGTAATGTTGGTAGCACCGCCTATCCCACCGAAGGTTTCTCTTGATACGCCAATTCCGTCGTGGCCCACGGTCATACGGGTAGCATCGTTGAGGCCACCCCAGTTGGAGTAAAAAGCCCTCCCGGTTTCAGCGTCATTCACGGGGATACCGTTAATCATTACCGTAGTGTTTTCACTGTCGTAGCCCCTTATGCGGTAACGGGCCGGGCCAAAAGTAAAGCCTGCGGTAGATACATACACATCGCGTGAGCCCTGCAAAAGGCTGGAAATATCATGTGATTGGGCATCTCCCTCAATATCTTCGATGCTGATGACGGGGAAGTCGAATTCGGGTCTTTCCTGCACCTCAAGGGTGTCGGAAACCGAAAATTCGTCTGTAGTCTGTGCTGGCAGGCTGATTGTTAGCAACATCAGGCAGCCTGCTAATAGGCATAAAATTTTGTTCATAAATTAAGGTTTGATTTTATTAGGGTAACTTTTAATAGTTCGCAAATGCATGTTGCCCCTTTTCTGTTGAACAGGAGTTATTGGCTTGGCTGGGTGT
>SLOR01000347.1 GCA_007132395.1 Bacteroidales bacterium | reverse complement strand
GAAATCCAGACCAATGCCGAAAATGCAGAACTCTCAGCATGGCTCAATGGTGAGCCCATCGAGGTGAACGCAACAGGCAACCATATTCATATCGAAGATCAGGAATTTGAAAACGGCGATGTAGTGCTCGTAAGGGTTGTAGCCCCCGGTGGTGCTACCCGCTACTACCAGCTTACCCTGGAGCAGGCACCCACCATCACTTTCATCGTGAAAGACGAGAGTGACGACCTGATGGAGAACGTGGAAATTCTCATTGACGGGGAAACCCTCACCACCGATGCCAATGGTGTGGCAGAAATCATCCTGATTGACGGTACTTATGAATACACCGTACAGGCCGTTGGATATATCAGCGTGGTGGACAATGTAATCGTGGAAGGTGACGACAAAACGGTAGAGGTAACCCTGGAAGAAGTTCCTGTTTATACCCTTACCCTTGCAGCCGATCCTGAAGTAGGTGGAACTGTGGATGGTGCTGGTGACTACGAAGAAGGTACCGAAGTAACCATTACCGCCACTCCCGATGCTGCTTACCAGTTTGTAAACTGGACCGATGAAGCAGACGAAGTAGTGAGTACAGATGCCGTGCATATTTACACCATGCCCGATGCAGATGTAACCCTTACTGCCAACTTTGCGCTTATACCCACTTACACCCTTACCCTGGCTGTTGCACCTGCTGATGCCGGTACAGTAACAGGAGACGGAGACTACACCGAAGGAACAGAAGTGGATATTACAGCTACTGCCGCCGCCGGATACGCATTCAGAAACTGGACCGACGATGACGGTGTTGAAATCAGCAGCGTGGCCAACTTCAAGTTTACCATGCCCGCAGCAGATGTAACCCTTACGGCCAACTTCGATCCGCTGGTAATTACCGACGTGGCAACCCTCGCCGAACTGCGTGCCAAGCCCGCCGACGGTGAACTGTATCGCTACACGGGTAATGCCGTAATCGTAGCTATGGACGGATACCGCAACCGCAAGTTTATCCAGGATGAGTCTGCAGCCATCATGATTGATGACCAGCCAGGAACCATCTCTACAAGCTACGACTTGTACGATGTTATCACCAACGTAGTGGGTCGCATTGCTATCCACAACGACATGGTACAGTTCCAGCCCACTGAAAACACGGCAGCTGCAACCGAAAACACGCCTGTAGAACCCGTTCGTTTCAAACTGGATGAGCCTACCTCTGACGATCAGGCTAAGCTTGTGAAGTTCTTCAATGTAAGCTTTACCGAGGTAGAAGCCGGTACTGTATTTGCCAATGGCAGAAACTACAAGTTCACCGATGGAACCAACGAGTTTGTATTAAGAACCGACTTCTGGGGTGTGGACTATATTGGTGAAACTATTCCCGATGAGGCAGTGAACATTGCCGGTGTTATCCTCGAATACCAGGGTACATTGCAGATTGTTCCCCGCTTCCTGGCTGATATTGAAATTGCTACTTCTGTAAGCGATATCATTACAACCAGCATCAATGTGTTCCCCAACCCTGCCCGCGATAACTTTACCATCACTGCCAACAGTATCATCAGCAGTATCATGGTAATTGATATTACCGGCAAGGTGGTTTACACCGACAGTGTGAACGACACAGAAGTGCGCGTTTACAGTCAGTTTGAGCCCGGTATCTATATCGTGCGCATTTACACTGAAAACGGAGTAGTAATGAGAAAACTCCAGATTCAGCGGTAATACACCCAAACGGATGATATTTCATCCGTGATATGCCCTGAAAAGAGGCTGTCCTGAAAAGTGCCTGCGGGTCGTTGAGCCCGTCGAAACGACTGCTGATAAAGCAGAATTACGCTTCGGCAAGCTCAGCGTCCGGCAAGCATAAAACTTTCGGGACAGCCTCTTTCTTTTTATCCCTTTAATGCTGCAGAGCAATGCTGCGGGTATATGCATGCTGAATTTTCGGGAAAAAATGCTTAGGTTTGCTATGGCAAATTTTTAATAGTATTCACATTAAAGTAATTATCATGTTAAAAGCAGAAATACATACCGCTAAAGGGGTTATGAAGGTAGAATTTTACGAAAAGGATGCCCCCGGAACCGTTAAAAACTTCACTGATTTGGCCCGCAAGGGATTTTATGACGGATTAAATTTTCACCGTGTTATTCCTGAGTTTGTTATCCAGGGCGGTTGTCCCCATGGCACCGGCTCAGGTGGACCAGGCTATACCATTCCCTGCGAACTGGATGGCGACAACCAGTACCACGACCGTGGCGTTCTTTCCATGGCACATGCAGGGCGCGACACCGGAGGCTCGCAGTTTTTCATCTGCCACGCCCGCCAGAACACCCAGCACCTTGACCGCAAGCACACCTGCTTCGGAAAAGTATATGAAGGCCTGGACGTGATTGACGATATCCGCCAGGGAGATAAAATTGAAAAGATTGTTATTACCGAAGAAAAGTAAACCCGCCCATGAAGCAAATTCGTTTTCCGCTCAACGGCGACTTTATAGAATTGTATAAGCTACTGAAGTTCATACAGCTTGCCGAAAGCGGCGGTGAGGCAAAAATAATGGTGGAAGAAGGCCTGGTAAAGCTCAACGGCCAAACCGAGCTACGTAAAAGAGCCAAGGTAAAACCCGGCGACGTGGTAGAAGCCGAAGGCTACCAGATTGTGGTAGAACCCTGAAAATACTAGGACTGCCTTTGCAAACATTACTGGCAAATTTTTAATCAGTAATAAGGTTTTATTCTGCCATGATTAGTTGCAAACACGGCCTTAAAATACGTGTTTCCTCTAATAAGACCTTTAAGAGATAATTTATCTTTGCAAAGATAAATTATCTCTTTTTTTATTCCCCTTCAGCGGTTTCCGGTGTTGTTCTGTTCGTTGGTGTTAATTTAAAACCTTATCTCATGCAAGAAAGTGCAGTTACCCCCTTGTCGGTTATCCTGGTATTTGTGTCATTGATACTTATGTATTTATTGATGCGATGGCTGTTCAACAAATCCATTCTTTTCAAAATCGGCATTTCTACCGCCTCCGCCATCATCCTGGTTTCTTTTTTATCGGGCGTGGTGTCAAAACTGAGCCCCGTGCATAACGCATGGGTGTTTCCCTTACAGGTAGCCATTGCTGTATCCGCTTATGTATATATCAGCAAAGCCATCAAAAAACCCTTACTCAGCATTATTGACCTCATAAGGGAGGTTAGTTCGGGCGATTTGAACAGCCGGATAGACTCGAACGTAACGGATTTACGTGACGAAATAGGAGAAATAGCCCGCTCTATGAAGCATCTGCAGGAAGGCCTAAAAGATAAAGCTGAATTTGCCCGGAAAATCGGAGATGGAAATTTTGATGACACTTTTCAAAAGCTCAGCGAAAACGATCAGTTGGGCGATGCACTGTTAAACATGCAAAACAGCCTGAAGGAGGCCAAAGAGCAAGAGGCCATCAGAAAGCAGGAAGATGCACGGCTCAACTGGGTTACACAAGGGCAGGCCATGTTTGCAGGAATCCTCAGGCAGAATGATTCTGACGTAAACGAGCTCTCCCACAAAATCATCCGCAATATGGTGGATTATATGAAAATCAATCAGGGTGGAATTTTCATCCTCAATGACGATGATGCGGGGGATAAATTTCTGGAACTGACCGCCTGCTATGCTTTCGACAGAAGAAAATTTCTTGAAAAGCGCATTGAAATAGGAGAAGGGCTGGTGGGCACGTGCTACCTGGAGGGCGAAGCTATTTACATGAGAGAGATACCACAGGATTACATAAGAATAACCTCCGGGCTGGGCGATGAAAACCCCACAGATTTATTAATTGTTCCCCTGAAGCTTAATGATGAAGTATTCGGGGTAATGGAACTGGCCTCTTTTCATCCTTTCGAGAAGCATGAGATAGAGTTTGCTGAGAAGATAGGTGAGATTATTGCTTCTTCCATCTCCGGACTTCGTATCAACAACCGTACGGCTATGCTGCTTGAGAAATCGCAGCAACAGGCAGAAGAGATGCGTGCACAGGAGGAGGAAATGCGTCAGAATATGGAAGAGCTGAGTGCTACTCAGGAAGCCATGGCCGAAAAAGAGCGTGAGAATGTTGAAAAAATCAATTCTTTAAACCAGGAAAATGAAGAACTGAGGCAAGCGCTGAAGCAGGCAGAAACCGGGCTTTCCGACAACAAATCTTAACCTGAAGTACAATATTACAGCCGTAATTGTAAACGTATAAAAAAAGGCCCCGCAAATTCGCAGGGCCTTTTTTATGATATTCGGAACAGAATCTTACATCATTCCGCCCATGCCACCCATTCCGGGGTTCATTGGCATGTCAGGCTTGTCTTCTTTAATTTCGGCAAGTACACACTCGGTGGTGAGCAACATACCGGCAATAGAAGAAGCATTTTCAAGGGCAACGCGGGTAACTTTGGTGGGGTCAATTACACCACTCTCGTAAAGGTTTTCGTAAGTTTCGGTGCGGGCGTTGAAACCGAAGTCTTCAACTCCTTCTTTCACCTTTTGTACGATGATAGAACCTTCAATACCTGCATTGGCAACAATCAGGCGCAGGGGCTCTTCGAGAGCTTTGCGGATAATAGCAATACCGGTTGTTTCATCGGCATTTTCACCTTCCAGGTTTTCCAGAACAGAAAGTGCTCTTAAGTAGGCAATACCACCACCGGGTACGATACCTTCTTCAACAGCAGCACGGGTTGCATGCAATGCATCGTCGAAGCGGTCTTTCTTTTCTTTCATCTCTACCTCGCTGGCAGCACCCACATAAAGAACAGCTACACCACCGGCCAGTTTGGCAAGGCGTTCCTGCAGTTTTTCTTTATCATAATCGCTGGTAGTATTTTCAATCTGCGATTTGATTTGGTTAACGCGGGCTTTAATCATATCAGACTCACCCTTACCGCTTACGATAGTGGTGTTATCTTTGTCGATAGTAATTTTCTCGGCTCTACCCAGTTGTGAAAGGTCGGCCTGCTCAAGTTTGTATCCTTGCTCTTCGCTGATAACAGTACCGCCGGTAAGGATGGCAATATCTTCCAGCATAGCTTTTCTGCGGTCGCCAAAGCCGGGAGCTTTAACAGCGGCAATTTTCAAAGAACCGCGCAGTTTGTTTACAACCAGGGTAGCCAGGGCTTCGCCGTCAACATCTTCTGAAATAATCAAAAGGGGCTTGCCGGTTTGTACTACTTTTTCAAGGATGGGGAGGAAGTCCTTCATGGTGCTGATCTTCTTGTCGTGAATCAGGATATAAGGATCTTCAAATACCGTTTCCATCTTTTCGGTATCGGTAACAAAATAGGGAGATATGTATCCACGATCGAACTGCATACCTTCTACTACTTTTACCTCGGTTTCGGTACCTTTTGCTTCTTCAATGGTAATAACACCTTCTTTTTTCACCTTGCTCATGGCTTCGGCGATGAGTTTACCGATGCTATTATCGTTGTTGGCAGAAATGGTAGCAACCTGCTCAATTTTATCG
>SLOR01000011.1 GCA_007132395.1 Bacteroidales bacterium | reverse complement strand
TTGATAAATGCCGAGAGGCTTTGGTTGATACGCCCGCTGATAAGGGAGTCCTTCCAGCTGGAAACCACTTCGTTGGTTTCGATGGCAGAAAAGGTTCTTCGCAAAGAGGTCTCATAATCCATGGGTTGTATGCCCAGTATGTGGTTGATTTCGTCGTCGCGGGCCACCACTTCCACCTTCATACTGCTTACCAGGGAGGTGGCCAGGCGGTAAGAGGTTGAGGTGATAAAATACAACCAATAGGACGACAGCTTCGGAGTCATCACAGGCACGATACCGATGCGGCGTTTTAAGCCTCTTACCCGGGCAAATTCCAGCAGCATTTCTTTATAGGTAAGGACATCGGGGCCTCCGATGTCGAAATTGCGGCTGTAGGTTTTTTCCTCCATAAGAGATTTATCCAGAAACGCGATTACATCTTTTATGGCGATGGGTTGGCAGCGGGTTTTCAGCCAGCGCGGGGCAATCATCACCGGCAGTTTTTCCACCAGGTCGCGGATAATTTCAAAAGAGGCACTCCCCGAGCCAATGATGATACCGGCACGCAGGGCCGTAAAGTTATACTTCCCCTTCTCCAGCTCCTGCTCCACCGCTTTGCGGGAAGCAAGATGTTTGGAAAGGGTTTCTTCATTAATCATGCCGCTCAGGTACACCACATGTTTCACTTTGCTTTTGTCAAGGGTTTCCCGGAAATTACGGGCGGCTTCCAGTTCAATCTTTTCGTATTGGGTTGAGGTGGACATGGAGTGCATCAGGTAGTAAGCACCATCGATATCGGTGGGGATATTTTGCAGTGTGGACTTTTCCAGAAAATCCACCTCCACCACTTCGATGCTTTGCAGCAGCGGCTCGGGCGGGGAAAAACGGTTCTTATCCCTAACACAACACACAACCATGTAGCCCCTGCTTACCAGAACGGGGAGCAGTCGCTTGCCTATATAGCCGGTAGCACCGGTGAGGAGTATCTTCATAACATCTTGTATTTTGTCAAAATCTAATTTTAAAAATCAGGCAGGGTCTTTTCAGCAGCACTATAAACTGCATGCGCCATTTCACCTTGCCTTTTATCAACATTTAATTGCCTTCATCCAGGCTTTTCAGAAAAGTTTCTGCGTGCTGCAGGTGTGCTTCCTGTTTTTCCCGGGGCATTCTCTCAAAAGTCTTCAACAGCATATTCAGCCGTGGGTTGGAGGAAAAAAAATCGTGGTGGGTGTACAAAAACCGCCAGAAAAGCCCATCCCAGATTTTTTGCCAGTCACCTTTGGGGTAGTCGCTCATTTTCATCAAATAGTTGCTTCCACTGATGTAGGGCTTGGTGGCAAAGATGCCCCCGTCGGCAAACTGACTCATCCCGTAAACATTGGGCACCATAACCCAGTCCCAGGCATCAATAAACAGTTCCATAAACCAGCGATATACTTCACGGGGGTCGAACCCGCACAGCAACATAAAATTGCCCAGTACCATCAGGCGCTCAATATGATGGCAGTATCCTGTTTTCAGCACCTTCCGGATGGTAATGTCGATGGGAGGAATGCCGGTATCTCCGGTCCAGAAACTTTGCGGAATTTTGCGGGTGAAACCCCAGAAGTTGCGGGTACGTTCTTCGGTGCCCCGCAGCACATACACCGCCCTGATAAATTCGCGCCAGCCCATAATCTGCCTTACAAAACCTTCCAGCGAATTCAGGGGCACTTGATGTTTCCCGGCGAAATGCAAAGCCTCCTGCAGCACATAGCCGGGTGTGAGCAGGCCGGTATTGAGCAAAGGAGAAAGTAAACTATGATGCAATATCACTTCCTTATGCACAATAGCATCTTCATAAGGTCCGAAGTCGTGAAACCGGTGTTGCAGAAAATCATCCAGCCAGCTGCGGGCCTCCTCAAAGGTTACGGGATACCTGAACCCCGAATCGACAGTACCATAATTCTCGCTGAAGTTATCCCGCACATAAGCCAGCGCCTCATTCCAGTAAGCATTGGTTTCGGGAAAATGTGTCCGGGGAGGCGTTTGGGATTTGGGATACTTCAAACGATTTTCACTGTCGAAGCTCCACTTCCCTCCCTGTGGCTTGGCATTGCTATCCACCAGCACATTCCTCTGCTTACGCTGATGGATATAAAAATCCGTTTGAAAAAAACGCTTCCTCCCCTCGAAGTAAGATGTAATATCCTCTTGTGTATTAAGGAAAAGCGGTGTGGGGTGGCAGTGGCATTTTAGTTCGTGTTCCCTGCATGCATTCTCCAGCCTTTTGCCCAGCCAGTTGTCTACAGGATCCAGATATTCGATGTGGGTTACACCGGATTCTTTGAGGTGCGGGATTAGTTGGCGCACATCAGACAAAGGGTCAATTGCCTCCGTATAATGCACAGTCAAACCCTTTTCTTCCAGGTAAGCAGCGCAGCATTTCATGGCAGCCCGCTGAAACACGATTTTTGTCTTATGGAATGTATACTGACGAAAGAACAGGTGCTCTTCTACCAGATATATCTCCTGCCCTTTCTTAACCACAGGGTTTTCTTCAAACAGCTGGTGAGGGAATAAAAGGGTGATTTTTTTCACGGTGAAGATGTCTTGGTGACGGACTTACAATAATACAATTACAAAACCCTGATTTTGTTAAACACCATGCGTATGAATATGTTTTGAGTCAAAACTGCTTCTGGGACATTTAACTATACAACCCGAACCTTCATCAGGAAACAGGTTTGAATCGTTAAAACATAATCCGTTAAAAAAGTTAAACAATTTTAAAAATTACATATATCAGTATCTTAATCACTTTCCTAAAATGTTTTGCAATAAAATATTCCTACCTTGACATCGATTTTTTAAAAAAACCATCCAAACCCATCACGTATGAACTTACCAGGAATGCACTATTTCAGGTGTCTGTTTTTAGCATTGACATTTTCTTTGGTTGTGCCCCTTATGGCGGCAAACTATGCTTTTTCACAACCTTCTGACTTCATCGACTATCCCAACCATCAGCAACTGGGGCAACGCCTGCAGCAGCTGGCAAACAATCACCCCGATTTTGCCCGTCTACAATCGCTGACAAAGACCTACGGAGGAAAAGACATTTGGCTGCTCACCATCGGCTCCGGTGACATAGAGAACAAGCCAGCCCTGGCCATCGTGGGCGGAGTAGAAGGAAATCACCTACTGGGCAGTGAGCTGGCTGTGCAATTTGCAGCGCAAATTCTTTCACGACGTAACGAAGCTCACATCCGTAACCTGCTGGATTCGGTAAGCTTTTACGTTTTCCCCGATATGTCGCCCGACGCACGTGAGCAATATTTTGCTCCCTTGCAATACGAGCGCCTGGGCAATGCCTTCCCCACCGACCTGGATCGCGACGGGCGCATTGGCGAAGACCCCTATAACGACCTCAACAATGATGGTATGATTACCATGATGCGTATCAAAGACCCCACCGGGGCGTGGATGGTACACCCCGAGGATGAACGCGTGATGGTAAAGGCCCGCCCCGAGAAAGGTGAAAGGGGCCAGTACCTGCTATTCAGTGAAGGCTACGACATGGATAAAGACGGGCAGTTCAATGAAGATGGGGAAGAGGGCGTTTTCTTCAACCGCAACTTCACTTTTAAATATCCTCAGTTTACCAGGGGTGCCGGTGAGCATGCCGTTTCTGAATTGGAAACCCGTGCCATTGCAGATTTTCTGTATGGCGCCAAAAATGTATTTGCCGTCATCAGCTTCGGCCCTGCCAACAACCTGAGCAAGCCTCTTTCCTTCAGTGAGCGGGAAGCTGGTGCACGCATTCATACCGGGTGGAAAAAGCAGGACATCACCATCAACGAGCAAATCAGTCATTTGTACAACAAGCATATTACCAGCCAGGCGCCCACGGCTGCCCCGGGTAGTGATGGCGACTTTTTCCAATGGGCGTACTTCCATTACGGGAGGTTTAGCTTTTCTACCCAGGGATGGCAGGTGCCTGCCCCAGAGAAACCAGAACCCAACGCCATTGCCAGCGATGAACTGAACTTTTTGCGCTGGGCAGAAGCCCATGAGTTGGAAGATGTTTTTGTCCCCTGGACTCCCATCAGTAACCACCCTGATTTCCCCGGCAGAGAAGTAGAAGTAGGCGGCGTGGTGCCCTTTGCCATGAAAAATCCTCCCTATGCAATGGTTGATTCCATTATCCTCAAACACACGGACTTTATCGTGGATGTGGCCGCTCTGCGGCCCCAAATTGATATCATCAACCTGGAAACAGAGAACCTGGGCCGCAACCTGCACCGGGTAAGCCTGGAGGTAATCAACAAAGGAGCCTTCCCCACCGCCTCAGAAACAGGAGAACAGGTACGCTGGATGCAAAAAACCGTATTAAGAACAGAGCTTCCCGACGGAATGAACCTCATTAGCGGAAAGCCTGTGGAGGTAATGGGTGCCATTGCCCCTCACAGCGTAGAAAAAAGAAGCTGGCTCATTCAGGGAAGAGGAAATGCAACCATTCGTGCAGGTGCCGAAGCATCCGGGATTAAAGAAATCCAGATCAACCTGCGTTAAACAAATCCCGGCTTTTTGGTTCTTTTTTCCGGATATCCCCGCAAAAAACCAATAGTCGCCAAACAAACATATAATGAAGAAAATACATATACCCCTATTTCTCCTGTTGGTTTTACTATTTACGCCAACGCATGCAGATGACGGACGTGCCATTGGCAATTTTTTTAAGGCATCGGGCACCCCTGTAAACCCGAAGGTACAGATAAGCTGGAACCGCTACTATACCAATGAAGGATTATACGAAATTTACCGGCAGCTGGAGGAGGCATATCCTGAACTGGTTAATGTTGAGTCCATCGGGAAAAGTTATGAGGAGAAGGAATTATGGCTGCTCACCGTATCCAACCTCAGCAACAAACCTCACACCGAAAAGCCTGCTTTCTGGATTGATGGCAACATACACGCCAACGAGATTCAAACGGCAGAAGTATCCGTTTATACCGCGTGGTACCTGGTGGAAAACTACAACAAAAACGAATTCATCACCCGCCTGCTTGACGAGATGGTTTTCTATATCCTGCCCGTGATGAACCCCGACGGACGCGACTACTACATGAACCAGCCCAACACCATGAGTTCACCACGCAGTGGCACCATGCCCCTCGACGACGATGGTGATGGCATTGCAGGTGGAGATGGTTATGATGATCTTAACGGCGACGGGCACATCACCCAGATGCGTCGGCGCACCCCTTTCGGACAATTGCGCACCGACCCCAACGATCCGCGCAGGATGGTACCCGCCCCCAGGGGCGAGTTTGGCGAGTGGGAGCTGCTGGGATGGGAAGGAATTGACCGCGACGGCGATGGCCGCCTTAATCAGGACCGCGATGTGGGATCCTACGACCACAACCGCGACTGGGGATGGAACTGGCAACCCGACTACGTGCAGCGCGGAGCCTATCACTACCCGTTCTCCTTACCCGAAACCCGCGCCGTGCGCG
>SLOR01000240.1 GCA_007132395.1 Bacteroidales bacterium | reverse complement strand
TACACAAATTACGCAGGTAGGTTCTGAAGGAGATATGGATGTTCATATATGTGCTATCCAGCATCTTATGAAACTCCTCCGACAATAACATTTTAGAAGTTTGCAGGTCATACTCCCAGCTGCCCAACTGAGCAATCTGCTGGGTTTGCAGGAGTTTCTTCTGGCTGAGTGAGAGTTCCTGGGTGCGAATTTCCACTAGTTGCTCCAGGCTCTCGCGGTATTGATCCAACTCCTGCTGCTCAATTTTTTTCTGGGTAACATTGTTAATCATGCCCACGTAATGGGTTACCTGGCCGTGGCGGTTATTCACGGGGGCCAGGTAGAGTTCGTTCCAGAATTTTTCTCCCTGTTTGGTGTAATTCACCACTTCCACGCGGCACTCTGAGCCGGTTTGCAGTGCTTCGCGAATGGCTGTAAGCCCGGGTTGCTGGGTGTCTTTGCCCTGCAGAAAGCGCATGTTTTTGCCCAGTATTTCGCTGGCCTTGTAGCCGGTAATCTTTTCAAATGCCTCATTGACCATTATCAGCGGCATGCCTGGTTTTTGATAGTCAACAATAGCTACTCCCAGGGTAGATTTCATGAATGCCCTTTCGAAAATCCGGGCCATTTCTTCCTGTTTGCGTAACTGAGTTATATCCCTTCCTTCAGGAATCAGCATGATGACGTTTTTTCCCTCGGGGTCAAACACGGGGGTGAGAGAAAAGTCAATTACTGAAAGGCCTAGTGAAGGGTGGTTTAAATGTATATTGTGGCGTATAAATTCTCCATTTCGTGCCCTGATAAAAGATTGCTTCATAAGAGAAATAGCCTCTGGTGATGCCATCCCTTCCATAATTTTCCACAGGTATTTGTTGATTACATCGGGAGCCTCCATCTGGATAAATTTGAGGAATGTGTCATTGGCTTCAATAATGATTCCGTCGGGTTCCATGAGTCCCATAAACTGAAAAGTGCTGTTAAAGATGGCCTTAAAACGGGTCATGCTTACTTCAAGTGCGCGGGCGGATTCTCTTTGCTGTGTGATGTCGGTAAAGGTGGTAAATACCCCGGGGGATTGTGCTTGCTCATTGAAAAGGATGGGTACGGCATCCATCTCTACCCACACATAAGCTTCCTTACTGGGGTTAAAAATGCCCATTATCACATTTTCCACTCTTTCACCTGTACGCAAAGCTTGCATCGCAGGGTGTTCATGGCCCGGGAATAAGCTGCCGTCGTTATGAATTGCTTTCCATTGGGGGTCGATGGGGGTGCGCCCCTGCATCTGAGACAGGCTAAGGCCTAAAATTTTCTCTGCGGCAGGGTTGGCAGAAATGAGTATCCCCTGGGCATCCTGGTAAATTACACCCTGTATCATATTTTCAAACAAGATGCGGAACCGGGCTTCGTTCAGCCGCAGGGTTTCATTTGTTTCTTTCAGCTTCAGCTTATCTTCATAGGATCGGGTGATGTCGGAAAACATCAGGCACAGCAGGTGGGGTTTCTTCTTGTTTTCTTTGAAGTAAGGCACGGAAGATACCTTGAGCCAGGCAGTGGGGCGGGAGGCATCTGCCGGGCCTATCCCTATTATGGTATCCTTCACGATCTCACCTGTTTTGAAAGAAATGGATGCAGGCTGATCATTGTAGTCCATTGGTTTTCCCTTACTGTCAAAAAGACTGTTTTTGTGATTCCACAGGTTCAGGGGCCGGTTGGAAGAAAAAGACTTGCCCAAAATACGCCCGGCTTCGTGATTGGAAAAAACAGTATCACCCGCTTCATTCATAAATATTATGGCATAGGGCAGGTTCTCAAAGAGATCGAAGAGAACATCCTTGTTTTCGTCCATAATATGTTGCAGTGTATTTTTTATATTTTCAGTCATCTTATCCCGGTTCAAAAATTCTATGGCAACAAAATCAGCTACAATGCTATTTTGCAGTTGTGAAAAGGACTTCTGAAATAGTAGATTTCATTGCCATCCAAAGGTTAGGCTTCAGTAAGATGCCCTTTGTTTTGTTTGCCTGCAAGAGTATTGAGCAGGGAGGTAATGACTTATGCCCCGATTACAATTCAAAGTTACAGATTACCATAGGGTAAAAATTGTGAAAAACCCTGAATTGCTCCGGGTAAAAGTACCTGTAAATGATTGTGTTAGTGTTTTTTAACTTATCGGATACTGTAAGTTTTTTATCTTTAAATCACTGAAAAAAACAATACTCCGGGTTGTAAATAAAGCAACCCGGAGTATTATATAAATAGCATATTCGCAGAAAGATTATTTTTCATTGCTGCCTTGTTCCATCACCACACGAGTTCTGGGCAGGCATTGGGGATATTCCTTCTGGATAAACTCAATAAGTTTCTCGCGCACATATACGCGCAGGTCCCAGGCCTGGGGGCTGGTGGCGGCACTCATGAGGGCGCGCACTTCTAAAGTATGCTCTTTGGCATCGGTTACTTGCAGCACGTTAACCTTGCCATCCCAGTGGGGGCTTGATTCCAGCAGGCGAGTGAGTTCTTTACGCAAGGGTTCAAAAGGTATGGTGTAGTCCGTATAAATAAAAACCGTACCCAGGATATCGGCCGAAGTTCGGGTCCAGTTCTGGAAAGGGCGCTCCAGGAAATAGGTGGAGGGCACCACCAGGCGACGCTTGTCCCATATACGAATTACCACATAGGTAAGGTTGATTTCCTCAATCCAGCCCCACTCGTTTTCCACGATGACCACATCATCGCTGCGGATGGGTTGGGTTATGGCAATCTGCAAGCCTGCCAGGATGGTACCAATGGCTTTCTGGGCAGCAAAACCAATAATCAATCCTGCAATACCGGCCGAGGCAAACAGGCTCACCCCGATGCTGCGCACGCTTTCGAAAAACATCAGCGCTATGGCCGTACCCATCACGATAACGATAAACACAAGAATCTTCTCAAGAATGTTGTACTGGGTATATACTTTACGACTTTTGAGGTTATCGGCCACGGAGATATCGTACCTTTTTAGCAGTTGATTTTTGCCTATGCGGATGGCCGCAACTATTGCCCAGGCAATACTTACCACCAGCAGCACATCGCCCAGTTTCATCAGCCAGCCGGCATGACCTTCAGGTACCAGCTCCAGATTGTGGATGCCAAACCTTAAAAAGTTGGAAATTAGTAATAGTAAGATAGGGAGTAAAAATCTAACAAGTGATTTCATATTCGTTGCTTTAGGATTTTTGTAAATGGAAAAAACCGGCAGCGAAAAACTGCCGGTTTTCATTCATAATATGATCCGGTTGAACTGCTGAGCGGTTGCCAGACTCAAAATAAGTATATCAGTCACCTGCTTTACTTCTTTCTCAGGTGCATTATCTGCACGTTGCCCCGGCTGTCGGTAGAGTACCACTTTTGGGTGTTGCGTCCGGACTCCACCACGATCCATACTTTGGGGTATTCGGTTTCGGGGCTCTTAATGGAAACCGTTTGTGAGGTATTAGTCCAGGTGAAATCAGAGCCGGATGTCTCACCAGCGTGGGCTATGGCAGTGGCAAATGACTGAGTGCCGCGGCCATTGCTCCTAAATACAATGCTTCCTGCATTTTCAATAGCCGTGGTTGATTCATCGGCTGTGCGCGACTCATATTTTTCTATTTCCCACTCGGCAGTTAAGCGCGAACTCAGGCGGCCTTGCGCGGTGCATGAAATCATAAACACCACGATTAGCAACGGCATTAATCTGTAAATTCTTTTCATCGTGTTGGGGTTTTTGTGAATGAGAAAATCTGATTAGCGACATAAAACATCGTTTCGTCAAATATAATTAAAAATTGGCAGAAATAACAGGTGCCATGCGATTTAGCGACTGTTGTGTGAGGAAACATTTTCCTGCAAATATTGTTTTTCCTGCATCTGTTCAAACATCATTTCAAACCATAATGTTGTTATATATGAAAAACAAGATTTTATTCATATTGTTTATTTTGATTTACAGTTGTACTTACACGCAAAATACAAGAGATATGCAATCCAGACATTCCATAACCCGCAACAATGACCCGGGTCAGTATCCCATTGAGCTTTCCTCCGAAGACTGGAAAAACAAGCTTGAGCCCATGCAGTACCATGTGCTTCGGGAAGCAGGCACCGAAAGGCCTTTCACCGGAATTTATTACCAGAATAAAGATGCAGGCATCTATTATTCTGCCGCCACCGGACAACCCTTATTTGCCTCAGAGGCTAAATTTGACTCCGGCTGCGGCTGGCCCAGCTTTTTTGAACCCATAACTGAAGGGTCCATTTTGTACCGCAAGGATACCACCCATGGCATGATTCGCACCGAAATTATTGATTCCTCCAGTGGTTCGCACCTGGGGCATGTTTTTGACGACGGCCCACCCCCAACCGGGTTGCGCTATTGCATGAACAGTGCAGCCATGATTTTTGTGAAGAACGGGGCCGCGGCTCCTGCCCTGGTAAAAGAGTATATGGAGAAGAATGCAAGTGAGGAAGAGCGGAAGGCTGTGGCAGAGTTTACCGGGGAGCTATAAAAATAAAAAGGTGCCTGATTAAATTAAAGGCACCTTTTTATTTAGGCATTAATTGCATGGTCACTTTGACAGGCTCAGTGACCAGGTAGAGTTCTGGAGGCTGAACCCGTCGAAGCTGGTGACAAGAAAGAAGACTTCAATCTAAGGTCACTTTGACAGGCGCAGTGGCCCTTAGTCTAATGCACTATCATCCGCATGCCCCTGCCACCCCCGGGCCCACGATCCATCATGTTGAGCTGGCGGTTAAGTGCGTAGGTGAAGGTAAGCATGAAATACCTGCCCAGTGAATTGGTTACTGTACTTTGGTAATAGTTTACCGACTGGCTTTGGGTAACTCCCAGGTCCTGGTCAAGCAGGTTGAAAACGGAAAATTTCAACTCTCCCGCGTTGTTGCGCAAGAAGCTACGCGAGAGGCTCATGTCGAGCATGGGGATGTTGCGATCAAACTCAGTGGTTCGCCCCTCGTACATCTGGTAATTGTAGCCCGATTGCAGGCGATAATGGTTCAGAAACGACCAGTTTACATCCGCGCGGTAGCTCTGGTTGAGGAAAGCCTGTTCATCATTGCTGAACTCGTACCTGGTAATCTGGTTGTTGAGGTTGGCTGTCAGCCGCAATTCAAAGGCATCTGCCGGGCGAAAGATATAGCGTAAATTTCCCGTGAGTGTATTGTTGATGATGTCCTGCGACTCCTGGTTGAGTACATTTACACTCTCGCGCCTGTTGATGCTGGTTCCAATCATGAAACGGCTCTTGATGGGGTTCACAGCGAAGTTCAGGTTGAGGGAACCTCGCAAACTAAGGTTGTTGCCCACGTTTACCGGCATGGTGGTGCGCACCAGGTTCTCGTCAACTATTACCGAATTGGCAATTGCATTGGTGGTATATTCGGCATTGGCAAAGGCAAAATACCCGAAGGAGGTAGCTGGGTTAAAGGAGTTGTAACGCACTTGCCAGCGGTGGCGATAGGC
>SLOR01000352.1 GCA_007132395.1 Bacteroidales bacterium | reverse complement strand
GTCCTTAATCAATCCTCTCACATATTCGCAAAAACGCTGAAATTTCATGTTCTGTAGATATGACGCATCCGTTACCTTCTCGAGTTCTGCATACTCCTGTTCTTCAGCTTCGCCGCTGCCCTGAAATTCTGCACCGCATTCCGGGCAAACCTTAATCGATGCCGGGCAAATAGCTTCACACTCAGGGCATTCCTTAGTCGGCATTATGCCTTCGCTCTTTTGTCTCTTAATGTTATATAGCTGCCATTTGCGTCTTTCATGCCAGTAACCGTTTTGATAGATATTGTTACCAAAATCAAGCACAAAAAAACTGTCTTTGCCTTCTAGTGGGTGAAAAACTAATCTTTTGTTTTCCTCCATCTCAAAAACATCTATTACCTTTGCGGCATCAAATTGCTGGTTCCTGTTGCAAAATTTTGCAACAGGTGAAAAGGGAATCCCGTGAAATTCGGGAGCTATCCCCGTAGCTGTAAGTCCTTACACAGGTTGCTGACATACCCCTGCCACTTTTCCGCCACAGGCGGGATGGGAAGGCGTCAGACAGCCGGACAAGCCAGAAGACCTGCCTGCAATGATAATTCGTAGCTTTCGGGTGAAAAGCGAAGGGTAAAGATTTTTTCTTCTTTATTTTTCAGTTTATTTTCCTGCGAAAACTACCCTTTACAAACCATTAAAGTCTTTCTTGCCATGTACAGGAAGCTGTTGTTGTTGCCGGGGTATTTCGTTTTTCTTGCCACCGCATTTGCCACCGGGCCTTTTGCCCCTGCCGCCGGCCAGCCTGGCACCGATGCCATTCATATGGATTCCTCGGCCTTTGTGAGCTGGGCCACACACATTGAGGTCATAAGAGGCTACATCAACATAGCCGATACCACGCAGATTTATGATGGCTCCAACCGGGCCAGCTATGGACTGCCCGAATATGCCCTGGGCAAAGCCACCGGAAACTACAGCAATGTGGTAAGCCTGGGTGATGGAGGCATGGCAACCCTGCAATTCGATCGTCCTATTATAAATGGCCCGGGACCCGATTTCGCGGTTTTTGAAAATGGCTATGGAGATCACTTTCTGGAACTGGCCTTCGTGGAGGTAAGTACCGACGGGCAAAGGTTCGTTCGCTTTCCCGCCTGGTCGCATACACCGGTTGACGCCCAGGTGGGAGGATTTGGAGCGCTCAACCCCACAAATATCCACAATTTTGCCGGCAAATACAGGGTAGGGTACGGCACCCCCTTTGACCTGGAAGACCTGGCCGACAGCACGGGCATAGACCTCAACAATATCCGTTTCGTACGCATTATCGATGTGGTGGGCTGTGTGGATTGCGGATTTGAAAGCAGAGATGCTGACGGAAATATCGTAAACGACCCATGGCCCACTCCCTTTCACACAGGAGGATTTGACCTGGAGGCTGTGGGGGTAATTAATGCCGGAGAGTCCGATACGCCAACCTCTGCCATCATACCTGCTGAAAAAAATATACGTATACATCCCAATCCCTTTTCCAACAAAATTAATGTGGATGCCCCGGAGGGCTGCACCGTACATCTGTTGGATATTATGGGAAGGAAACTGTGGCAAAAACAACTGATTAACAATGTTCTTGATACCTCAGAGTTAACACCCGGGTATTATTTCCTGCAAATTGTACACAAGGACTTTACAACAACTTTCAAAATTCTGAAAAGGTAAATATGATTATCCGCAATCTTACCAGAATAAAAATTTGGGCTGAAGCCCACTTGTGCTTAAGACTATCAAACCCGTCAGTTAAAACTGACGGCAATGGATAGAAGCAATTCCAGTATCCATTGCCGTTGGCTTTTATTCCGTATTTATTATCGATAAACCACTATATGGCCCGATTTCTTCTTTTTATGGTTCTGCTGCTTTTTTGCCTTCTGCCGGAGGCAAAAGCTGATTCGTGGCCAGCTGATACCGTGAGGCTTGAAGAGGTGGTGGTTGTGGCTGCAGCTCCCTTGCTGCAGGAGCGCTCTGCCATGCCCATGCAAACCATGGGAGTGCAGGAGCTGGACCGGGTCAGCGGGTTTTCAGCAGCAGAGGCCCTGAAACAGTTCAGTGGGGTCAACATGAAAGATTACGGGGGAATTGGCGGTTTGAAAACTATTATGGTGCGCGGCCTGGGAGCAGGACATACAGCAGTGATGGTGGATGGTATAAGTGTACGGGATGCCGCAACGGGGCAGGCAGATCTGGGGCGTTTCTCCTTATCGGGACTTGCTTCGGTAAGTCTTTTCGTGGGCCAGCCCGGGCAACTGTTGCAGCCGGCAAGTTATTTTTCTGCCGGCAGTGTGGTGGATCTACGCAGCCGTGTGCCTGAAGATTCAGAGGTGCATCTGGGTGTGAAAACCGGGTCTTTCGGATTGGTGAGTCCTTATGCACACAGCAGTTTGATTCTGAATTCCCAAACAACGGCCTCTTTCTATGCTGCTTACACAAAGGCTCACGGGAGGTATCCTTTCCAAACCCAACCTGACAATACAGGCTATACAAGACTGAATTCCGATATGGAAGCCACTGACCTTAACCTGAGGCTAAACCACAAAAGGAATGAACATGCCCGACTGGAGCTACAGGCTCACTATTACAATGCCGAAAGGGGGTTGCCGGGTGCTGTGGTTTTGTATAATGTCGCTGCGGGTTCTCAAAGATTGTGGAATGAAGATTTTTCTGTTTTTGTGCGTTACCGCGACGACTCACCGCAAGGCTTGCAAAAGCTTTCCACGGCAAAATTTTCCCAATCCTTTCTCCGGTATAAGGATTCTGCATGGTGGAATGAGCAGGGAGAGCTTGTGAGCACCTACACTCAAAGGGAATATTACCTGTCGCAGGCGCTGGCCTACCCTCTGCTACAAAAGCTGAAGTTTTCCTACGCTTCCGATTTTTTCGTGCAAACCCTGGATGCCACCCTTCCCGATTATGCCCGGCCCGTTCGATACTCCTGGCTAAACCACCTGGCTGCCCGGTTCAACAGCGGGCCATGGGAAGCAATGGGTGGAATGCTACTTACCCTGAGTCACGACGATACGCAGATGGGAAAAGCCGCCGGGCCGGCAAACGCACTGAGTCCTTCTTTCTCCCTGTTATACCGGATGACCTCTTCGGAGCCTTTATTGCGCCTGCGGTTCATGTATAAACATGTATTTCGCATGCCCACATTCAACGATCTGTATTATGCCCAGGTGGGGAATCCTGATTTGCGACCCGAATATGCACAGCAATTCAATGTGGGTATTATGGGAAATTACCGGGTACATCCTGCTTTTACCTTCCATGGCACCGCCGATGTTTTTTACAACAGAGTGAAGGATAAAATTGTGGCCATTCCCACCAAAAACCTTTTCGTATGGTCTATGCAAAATATTGGAGAAGTTGATATTCGGGGCCTTGAGCTGCATGGGCAGGCTGCCTGGCGTTTTTCTCCTTTACTCAAAGTGAATATGTCAATGAATTATACCCATCAGAAGGCCGTGGATGTTACCCGCGAAGATTCCCCGTCCTATCGGAACCAGGTGCCCTATATTCCCAGGGAAACCTTTTCGGGAAGTGCGGGCGCAGATTACAGCTTCCTTTCCGCAGGTCTGTCAACTACTTTTTCGGGCTTCCGGTATGTGCTGGCTGAGAATATTTATGAAAATATGCTCCCTTCCTGGTGGCACCATGATGTTTTTATGGCTGTAGAGTTTTCAGGCGGGCCGGCCTTGTTTTCTGTTAAGTTTGAAGTAAGCAATTTGCTCAATCATCAGTATGAAGTTATTAAAAGCTTT
Source organism: Bacteroidales bacterium (assembly GCA_007132395.1). Classification (GTDB taxonomy): domain Bacteria; phylum Bacteroidota; class Bacteroidia; order Bacteroidales; family UBA7960; genus SKVR01. Next base: position 1,714 of record SLOR01000352.1, on the reverse strand, counting down.
CCCATGCCCGGAAGGGCGTTCTATATTACCCTGGAAAGCAGGTTCTGAAATAGTTTACCCGATATAATATGAATTACATCAATAAAAGAGTCATATCCCGTTTCTTTCAATCCTTAAGAGGTGTAGTCGTTATCCTCATGATGGCTCAATTATTCCTGACGAGCTGTCTGAAGGACCCCCAGCCACCCGACCCACATGATATACATGAAGAAGGTAAGGGGGTTTATGTGTTGAATGAGGGATTGTTTCACATGAATAATTCGACCCTTACCCGCTATGATTTTGAAACGGAAACCGCGCATACCGATTTTTTTGAAATGCGTAACGGCAGAAAGCTGGGCGATACGGGTAACGATATGAAACGGTACGGGGGTAAAATATATATCGTGGTAAATATATCAAGCCAGGTAGAAGTGCTGGATGCACACACGGGCGTATCGCTGGGTCAGATTCCTTTATTTGACGGTGACAAGGCCCGGCAGCCGCGCAATATTGCATTTCTGCACGATAAGGCTTTTATTTGCTCCTTTGACGGTACAGTTGCCGTTATCGATACAACAAGCCTGGAGGTGGAAAAATACATTAAGGTGGGGCGTAATCCCGATGGGATAACCACTGCCAACAATAAAGTTTATGTAGCCAATTCCGGCGGCCTGGATTTTCCCAATTACGACAATACCGTATCGGTAATTGATTTTGACCTTATGGAGGAAACCCATCGCATTGAAGTGGGTCCCAACCCTTATACCATGGAGGCCGACGAGCAGGGCTTCGTGTACCTGATATCAAGAGGGAATTACGAAGAGCAACAGATGTATCTGCAAATCATTGATACTGCAACTGATCAGCTGGTGCATACCTTTACCGGTTTTCAGGCGCTGAGCTTCAGCATTGGCGATGGTGCAGCCTATGTATACCATTACGACTATACCGGAGGCACAGGGTCCAGCATTCTGGTTTTTGATCTTGAAAGCCGGGAGGTTATCCGCCAGGACTTTATTACGGATGGCACGGAAATACAAACCGTGTATGGTATTTACGCGGATAAAACCTCGGGTGATGTTTTTATTACCGATGCCAAAGGTTTTGTTACAAGAGGAAGGGTGTACTGCTTTGACAGCGAGGGGCACAAAAAATATTCTTTTCCTGCCGGATTAAACCCTTCCTCAATTTGTATTTATTGACTGCAGCCTTTTCGGCATGCCCTATGGGCAACAAGTACTTTTGAGAGAGCTTTTTGATTTTGTATCAGGTACACTTAACTACCTGAGATTACGGATGGCTCTTTGCACGTATTCTTTAATCCTGCAATACACCTGATCTTCGCTGCCCAATCCGTCAATATCAAAAAGGATTTTGTTGTTACGGTAATAATTAACAATGGCATCATTGCGCTGTGAGTGCTCTTCCAGCCTTGCCACAATGGTAGCGGCACTGTCGTCGTAAGGCATGCGATCGGGGGTTTTGCTGCGGGCATCCAGCCTTTTTACCAGCTCCAGCTGCGGCACTTGCAGGTTTACCACGCAGTTGATGGCACAGTTTTTCTTTTTCATAATGCCGTCCAGGATGTAGGCCTGCACCAGGGTGCGGGGGTAGCCCTTGAAAACATACCCGCGGTTATTGCCATCGGTTTCCTTGAGTTTTTTTTCAATAAGACGGATTACAATCTCATCGGGGACGAGTAATCCTTTTTCCAGGTAAGGCGCAATCTGCT
>SLOR01000098.1 GCA_007132395.1 Bacteroidales bacterium | reverse complement strand
GATGCTACCAACTCGGTATGCAGGAAGTTTTGCAGCATACGAAATGAAAGATTCAGGCCTGAGCGCCGGCTCCTATCCATGGTATTGGTATAAAAGCTGCGGAAATAGTCGGGGCTGAACAGGTAAGTTTTTTCCATGAACCGTGAAGCACCTCTTTCGCTCACATCCAGGCTATAGCTGCCCCCAAGGCGGATATCATTTCTTTTTTGCAGCACCACCGCGCCCCGATAACCGTATTTACTCTCTCTATCGCCACTTCCCCAGGCATAATAGCCTCCCAGGAAAACCCTGTGCGAAAATCTCCTGTTGGTAATAAGCCCCAAACCCAGGCGGTGTTTCTCGTATGCATTATAACGGTAAATATTATTCACAGGAATACTTAAGCCACCAATTGGAATTTCGCCAAAGGCCAATGGCTCAACGGCATTGAGCATCCGGTCGAAGTTACGGGCCTGCCCAATACTGTCCAGATAGTGGTAGGTGTTGATTTCGCGCTGACTCAGGGTGCGGTATTGGTTCCAGAAATCCGCCTCGGCCCGGTTGGCCGCAGGATCAAAATCTACCGTGTGAGGGCCAAAGTCCCTGCGGCGCAGCGAAGGGTTGATTTCTATATTACGAATATAACTTCTGCCCGTCATGGATACAGGAGGAAAGCCTGCCCCCTGCAAACTCTCCGGGGTGAAGAGTTCAATATCCGTATTCAGTTGCGTGGGAAACCAGTATAGCGAATCAATGAGAGTATATTGCTGCTGAATGCGAAACCGGAAGCGCCCCCTTTCCTGCCCTGCAGGCTCGGCAATTACATTTTGCAGTGCCCAGTTGTGGCTGTGAATATAAAGCAATCCTTCCAGCCCGTCGAAGTTGGCTCCGTCCACGGGCCTGTAGGAGACCACGAATACTGTATCGCGATCCTGGTAAAGAGTGTCCTCAAGATGATAGGAATACCGGTTGAAAGCTGCACTGTTCAGGGGACTCAGGTATTCCTTCTCCAGCAAAACAATGAAGTTACCATAAAAGGAAAAAGGCTGCAGCTCGGTGGCAAGCATGGTAAACAAAGGATTCTGCATGCCCGAAACCCGGTTGGCAATTACAACCTCATTATCGAGGGATGGGTAGCGGAATTTTCGTTCGGTAACCGACTCCATCATGAACAAATCCTTACGCCCTAGCCTGTCGGCAATGCGATAATCTACCGAATCACCAAAAGCTTCCCACCGCCTCACGTAGAAATCCCGGTCGAGGGTCCCCATTACTTTGTTGTAACTATTGTATCGGAAAGATGTAAGCTGCTGTGGGTCATTTTCACGGCGGCGGGCCATGGCATTTTTCACAATCCGGTGGGCAGGATTTTCTCCGGCATAAAATACCACCTCTGCCAGGTGAACCGTAGTGCGATGCAGCCTGACTTTGTGAAAGGCAATTTGGGGATCAATTTCGTGCAGCAGGGACTCATACCCCACGTAGGAAAGGCGAATGGCCAAAGCTTCTTCAGGCCATGTAAGGGAGAAGTTCCCGTCAATATCTGTCATTGTTCCTTGCCGGGTGCCATCCACCAGAATATTTACAAAGGCCAGGGGCTCTCCCGATTGTGCATCCACCACCCGCCCCTGTATCTCACCAGCATAAACTACAGGCACCTTTAACAAAAGAAGCAACAGCCCAAAAGCAAATGACACATATGACATACCCGGGAGCCTCATGTTTCCTGTTTTTCGTATTAATAAACTTTGTATTTGGGAAGAACCCAGTTACATAAAAGCTAAAGGCTTTAAAATCGGTACCCCAGCGTAAAATAATTATTGGTGTCCATAATCTTGACGATATCATCCTGCACCAGTCCGGTAAGAGCCCTGCGGTTGGTGTATCCCACGGTAAATCTGAAAATATCCACGCCAAGCCCGAAGGAATACCCCCACTCATCTTGCCGGAATACACTTTCAAAATCCAGGCTTTCTCCGGCACTTTTTCCCGCAAAGGAATGCCTGTAGTAAGCTCCACCAAAAAAGTAAGCTCTTACAGGAATATCGGTATTGCGGGGAGTACCCAGCTGCAGATTTAAGGGCAAAGTAACTGCATGCCTGTAAAAGTTACCCCCGGCTATTTTGCTGCCATTGTACTCGTATAAAGCTTCACCCTGCAGACTAAGCAGATTACTCAGCGGAAGCTGCAGATAAACCCCTGCGGCAAAACCAGCCCGGGATTTGGCATCGAAAAACTCATCAGGATACCTGTGATAGCCCGCACCGGCATTGAGCAATAATCCCGCTTTTATCGCAGAACCTGAATTGGATGTCTCTGCCAGCAGGGAAGGCTCCGCTTCCAGTTGAGGTTGTTTTGACATTTCCGACAATACATCAATCATGTAATTATGTATCAGCAACATCCCTTCAAAATCCAGCTTTTCATAGGTATCTTCAGGTTTGTGATAGGGAGATTTGGTGCCGGTAAAAACGTGCGTGGCAGGGATGCCCACATCGCCAAAAGGGGCTGTATCAGTGCGGCGGGCAATACTGCTGCCTGTATTCCTGATGCGCACCCCATGTTCAGCAGCCACTTTCCCGGCTACCTCTTCTCCACCCCTAAGCGAAGCCACCCCTCTCAGGTGCACTCCGTTATTGGCTTCGTACATACCCACCATATCCAGGCTGAACATTTTTTTGATATTATCCATTTCCACCGGGCTGGAGTGCACAAAATGTCGTGAGCCCCTTAAACCCACTTCTTCTGCATCAAAGGCTATTATCAACAGGCTTCGCCCCAGTTTCTCAGGATGTTCGGCAAAGTGACGACCCAGCTCAATAATGGCAGCTACGCCCGAGGCATTGTCGTCGGCACCGGGATAAACCTGCTGAATTTCGCCCTCCAGTGTAATGGAGGCATACCCCAGGTGGTCGTAATGCGCTCCGATAACAATATATTCATCCTTGAGTGCCGGGTCGCTGCCTTCTACCCAGCCCACAATGTTGTATGCATCGGCCCAGATAATTGTCTGGCGAAGACGGAAAGGCTGGAGGTACTCATCTGTTAAGGGCATAATACCGGCATCGGCAAAAGCCTGTATAATATATTCCCTTGCCCTTTCCATGCCTTCGGTCCCGATTCCTCTTCCCTCCAGGGAGTCGGAAGCCAGAATACGAACATGGTCACGCAGGCGATCCTGCGTGGTAGCGGGTTCAGCCGCAATAGCGGTAAAAAGGACAAAACTTACAGTTATGGTGCAAAACAGGTTTTTGATCCTCATAATAATGGTGTTTGGTAAATAATCTCCGTGTTAACATAAATGATTGGACGGCATTGCTGCAAATCTATTACAATAAACACATAACAAACAGAAATATTTCCATGTTGTTGGGGTAATTTTCTAATTTTGAACAAAATAGTTTACCAATATTTCTCATTTACCATGGGCGGAAGAATTTTTGCCATCGGCGAAAGCATACTGGATATCATACTGAAAGACGGGCAGGTACAAGCCGCCCGCCCCGGAGGGTCCATGCTCAACAGTGCTGTTTCTCTTGGCAGGGCGGGTATGCCGGTTTATCTCTTAACGGAAATGGGGCAAGACCCCACAGGCGATCTTATCGTGGAATTTTTGAAGAAAAATCAAATTCGCACCCACTTCATCTACCGTTATACTAAAGGGAAGACCCCTCTGGCCATGGCTTTTTTAAACAAGGATGGGGATGCCACCTACGACTTTTATAAATTTTACCCCGAAGAACGTCTGGAACTCACGCTCCCCGAATTCAATGATGAGGACATTCTGCTTTTCGGTTCGTATTTCGGTATCGACCCGCGCATCAGAACCCGGCTGATGCAGGTTGTGCATGCCGCCCATCGCGCAGGTGCATTGATTGTTTACGACCCCAACTTTCGCCGGCCTCATGCCCATGAACTTGACCAGCTCAAGCCTTTTATCCTCGAGAACATGGAAATGGCGCAAATCATAAGGGCCAGCCACGAAGATGTGGAAATCATTTTGGGGGAGGGAAGCATGGAATGCCTCAAGGCAAACACCCGCTCCGAGGATAAAATATTGGTACTGACCCGTGCTTCCGAAGGAGCAGAAATCAGTTTAAAAGCTTTCAGTAAAAACTATCCGGTAAGCCAAATCAAGGTAGTAAGCACCATTGGCGCCGGCGACAATTTTAATGCAGGTATGATTTACGGGTTAATGAAGCAAGGGATAACCCGTGCAACACTCTCCGGGGCAAGCCCCCGCCAATGGGATGCAATAATGGCCCAAGCCATTGGCTTTTCTGCAGACGTATGCCAGCATCTTGATAATTATATTTCAAAAGAATTTGCTGCCAGCTTGCAAACCACCCGTATCAGGAAACTATAATTTCAGGAAAAACCTCCATCCGGCACTGCCTTATTTTATTTTTTGAAGGGCCATAAAAAACAGGGGAAAGTCTTTCGTGGTGCCATTTTCATATTTTTTGGTGATGGAGAAAAATTCTTTGTACACAACCTCTTTGAGGCCTGCGGGCTCGAGCATCTCAAGCAACTGCTGTCGCGAAAACCCATTGTGCCCTTTAAAATCAGGGGCATGGTCATGAAAACTACCATCTTCTTTCACCAGATCCCCGATTATGAGATAACCGTTTGCCGAAAGATTATCTGTAAAAAGTTTCAGTACCTTTTGCAATTCCTCTATATGATGAAGGCTCATGAGGGTGTAAATCACATCCGGGTTTTCCATGCCCAACCCATCATGAAGAATATCCCTTAAACGGGGAAACATGTTATGGATTTGGTGGTCCCTGATCTTTTCATGCAAAACCTCCAGCATTCCCTCAGAAGTATCAATAAGGTGAATCTCCCGGAAAATATCTTTCAGGAAAAAGCTCACCTGCCCGGTGCCACATCCGAACTCTATTGCTGTCAAACTTTTATTGCTACCGGTTTCTATAACATGCTTAACTTCCCGGGCAAACTTTTTTGCTCTTTCAATTTTTACAGGATCCTTATCCCATTCTCTGGCTCTTGAATCAAACTCCATACTATCTAACTTAAATACATTTATATTATTCTTAACAATGAATCCTGTTACTTTGCCACAGCGCTCATTTACTGGTACTTACACCTGTGGTTATAGTTCTTTAACAGTAATGAGTAAACACTAAAGTATGTGTTTTGTTAATTTTGCAGTTAAAACACTATATATCAACGAATATGACAAAGCTATTTATATTCTCTTTCCTTTCATTTCTTATTACCATATTACAGCTTTCGGCACAAAACACCCTTACAGGTACCGTAAAGGACAGCCAGACAGATGCCGCCCTGGAGTTTACCCAGGTGGCATTGATGCAAAAGGCAGACAGCACCCTTGTTACCGGTGCCACCACCGATAGTAACGGGAGATTTCGCATCGAAACCCGTAGTGAGGGCGACTTCCTGCTTCGGGTTAGTTTTATCGGATTCCAAGAGCTATGGATGCCTGTTAGCATTGAACAAGGAGCAAATGCTCTTGGAGAAGTTATGTTAGGAGCATCAGCACAT
>SLOR01000374.1 GCA_007132395.1 Bacteroidales bacterium | reverse complement strand
TGGAATACCTTGCCACCGGCGTTACAGTGCGCGATGGCGTGGCATTGCCTGATACCCTGGTGGGAACAGATAGTCATACTCCCATGGTAAACGGCATAGGCGTTGTAGGATGGGGTGTGGGCGGTATTGAGGCCGAGGCAGCATTGCTGGGACAACCTATTTATTTTATCATGCCCCAGGTTATAGGGCTCAAACTTACAGGCAAATTACCCCTGGGGACCACTGCTACTGATATGGTGCTTACCATCACCCAGCTACTTCGTTCACATGGCGTAGTAGGTAAATTTGTTGAAGTTTTTGGCGACGGACTAGATAACCTTACCGTTCCCGATAGGGCAACCATTTCCAATATGTCGCCCGAGTTTGGCTGCACAGTTACATATTTTCCCATTGACGATCGTACACTGGACTATATGCGCAAAAGTAACCGTCCTGAAGATCAGGTAAAACTGGTGGAGGATTACTGCAAGGCCAATATGTTATGGCGCACCGGGGACGAGAAAATTACATACTCCCATACCCTTGAGCTGGATTTGGCTTCGGTTGAGCCTACCCTGGCAGGCCCCAAAAGGCCGCAGGATAAAATACTGTTGCGCGAAGCAAAAGCTCGCTTTAAAAATTTGCTTCAATCTGATTTTGAACGTGCGTACATTGAGCCTGACAAGCGCGAATTTGGCCGTTGGATGAGTGAAGGAGGAGGCACAGGAGAAATACCCGAAGCTACGCAAACCCTACAAGATATTGATGTGGAGCCCGATTACAAAAATGGTTTGCGTACAGTTGAAATCACTGTTAAAAATGAAAGATTCAGCGTAAGTGATGGCTCGGTGGTAATTGCTGCCATTACGTCCTGCACCAATACTTCTAACCCATCGGTGATGATTGGTGCCGGAATACTGGCCCGCAAGGCCCGAGCTCTGGGGCTGGATGTAAAACCCTGGGTGAAAACCTCCCTGGCTCCCGGTTCCAAGGTCGTTACCGATTACCTTAGCCGCTCCGGTTTACTGGAAGACCTTGAGGCACTGAAGTTTCACGTGGTAGGATATGGCTGTACAAGCTGTATTGGCAACTCAGGTCCGCTGCCGCCTCATATCGCTAAGGCCGTTGATGAAAACGAACTGGTAGTGGCTTCTGTGCTGTCGGGCAACCGTAACTTTGAAGCCCGTGTGCATCCGCAGGTAAAAATGAACTTCCTTATGTCGCCTATCCTGGTGGTAGCTTACGCACTGGCAGGCAGGGTGGATGTGGATTTGATTAATGAACCCCTGGCTTACGACCCCAATCTTAATCCCGTATACCTGAAAGATATTTGGCCCGGCCATGAAGAAATTCAAGATACCATGGCGCAGGTTCTTAGTAAAGATGACTTTGAGAAAAATTACAGCCAGATCTTTGAAGGCAACGATATCTGGAAGCAACTGCAGGTGCCCGAGGAGGAGATTTATCAATGGGATGAAAAATCAACCTATATAAAGGAAGCTCCGTTTTTTAATGGTATTTCTGATACACCACCGGCACCACAGGATATTAATAATGCCTATTCTCTTTTAGTGCTGGGCGATAGCATTACTACCGATCATATTTCTCCTGCCGGGGCTTTTGGTCTTTACACCCCTGCAGGGCAATATTTGCAGGAAAAAGGAGTGGAGCAAAAACTCTTCAACTCTTATGGTTCGCGAAGGGGCAACGACGAAGTAATGGTGCGGGGAACCTTTGCCAATGTGCGTATCAAAAACAAGCTGGCGCAGCGCGAAGGTGGATACACCACGCATATTCCCTCCGGAGAGCATACCAGCGTATATGAGGCGGCACAGAAGTACAAGTCAGAAAACACACCGCTTATAGTGCTGGCTGGTAAAGAATATGGCAGCGGATCGAGTCGCGACTGGGCAGCTAAAGGTACCAGCCTGCTGGGAGTTAAGGCGGTAATTGCCGAAAGCTATGAACGCATTCACAGAAGCAACCTTATTGGTATGGGTGTTTTGCCCCTGCAATATATTGTAGGTGAAAGCGCACAGAGTCTCGGGCTTACAGGTAAGGAGAAATTCTCCATCAAGGGGATAGCTGAAGGACTTTCACCCCAAAAACTACTGAATGTGGTTGCCGAAACGGCAGATGGAAGCGTGATAAACTTTAAAGTGATTGCCCGCATCGATTCACTTATCGAAGTGAAATACTACGAAAATGGAGGAATCCTGCATTTTGTGCTGAGAGATTTCCTGACCCGGTAACTGGCCGGACAAAATGCCGTAACTGACTTGCAGTACCGGATAATGGGCCGGATAATGGGTATGTGGGTGATGCAGTTGCTGAACGACAGCAATGAATTTATCGGCAGGCTTATTGTCCGGTTTTTTCCTTTTGTCTTGTGGATTGTCAGGACTGGATAACCAGTATCAGCCTGTCTATTTTTTCATGCATATTTTTAAAAAACTGGTAACGCTGTTTTTCTGCCACACCACTTATCAATGTTGATTTTTTGATAATATTATTCAGCCAACCCTCTGTTTTTTTGCAATAAGCCTCATTGCGGGTTGACATGGTGCTGAAAGAAAAATGCCCCAGATAAACTGCTTGTGTTGGGCCTACGTTTACTAAAACACAATTGTTGGTGAGCTCGATTTCACTTATGTAAAGCCGGTAGTTGGAATCTTGCTCTGTGGCTTTTTCTTCACCATCACTTTCCTGAAACTCGGCAGGCTTGAGGTTTTTTAAATCCTTGGTGCCAAATTCCGCTTTTTTCTCAATGCTGTCCATTTCTTCCTTCAGGGCCTGGCAAACGCTTAAGGCTACCTCCTTCGATTCAAAAACACCCGATTCCCAGTAAAACTGTATTTGTTTGATGGTGCTTAGTATGGTGTTTTCTGTCCATATTTCAATAGAGGGAACTTCTGAGTAAGCTTCAATAATGGCATGCCCTGTTTCCAACTGTTCGCTGAAGCGGGTGGCTGCACCGTACTTTGCTTTAGCCAGCTCCGGAATATTCATGATAGAGCGTTTCCAGTAAAACACCTTGAAATTGGCCAGTTCGGGAAAACTATAGTGATGAAAAACAGGAATATCCTGGCAGGCATAGATAATTTTGTTTTCGTTGCTGGCGCAAATAATATTGAGTTCTTGCAGAAGATTTTTATGATAAAGGTCAAAGTTTTCAGCCAATGGCTCCAGGGGCAGGTAATTAAAGGTTACCATCCCTGTTTTTACTCCAGTAAATGCATCAAAGGAAATTTTAAAATGCAGGCATAGATGGTTGATTTCATCAATGGTTAGCAGCGTTTCGCCGCGCATCCTGCGGTAGGCACTGTCCATGCTTATCTCAAGGATGTCGCTTAATTCATTTACCAGTGAGGAATTTGCGGGGATGATGTCCTCAAGGCCTTTTAAAAACCTGGATTGAACTTCCTTGCTTTCTGGTTTTTTCATTTGTAAGCGGTCTTTTGTGGTTGTGGCTGCTAAAGTAAGAAATTTGCGAAATATACAAATTTTGTTGTTTTATTTGCAATTTTTGCAAATATATATAACGTATGTGAAAAATATGGAACCCATATGTAACGATATAATAAAAAAATAATTATGATTTGTATAAATCCATTTTGCATACCTTGCCCATGCCTTTACTTTTGTTTTGATTTAAACATTCATGATTGCATGTTAAACCAATTCTTAATGTTATGAAAAGACAAAAGATAGAAAGTAATCGAAAATTTGTTGGATATCAGACAAATGGAGTTGTAGAGAAGTTCGGATCAGCTATAAAATCAACCTTAATAAGAAGCAGAATAAAATTTGCCACAGCAGTATTGCTGGTTCTTGGAGTATTTGTTGTGCAGGAAGTTCGGGCGCAAGCGCCTGCCATGGAAACCTCTCCTTCTGAAACCGAAAAGATATATTACGCCATAGGCATTAAACCCATGGTGGGTGGCACATTACATTCATCCACCTCACAGGGGTACCTGGGTATTGGAATTAAGGGTACCCTATTCCGTGAAAAGTTTCTTTTATCCGCAGAGTTTAGCGCTTTTGATGAATTTGATTTGTTTTCTACATTTAGTGAAGAACAATATCATATGAACTTCATGCTCGGTAAATACCACAATGTTGATTTTTTGCAGTTTTATGCTGAGACTGGCCTTGGCCTTGTTGCAGGAACCAAACGGGGAGAGGAGCTATACAGGGATTGTGGTGGCAGTTTTATATGGTGTAATACCTATTACCAGGAAGAGTCCTATTTTACTTTTGGAGTTCCTCTGCAGGCTGGCTTAAGATTCATCCCGGTTGACTTTCTTGCCATAAACTTCAATCTGGGGGTGCATATTAACCCTGTAAAACCCCTGGGGTATGGGTCCATTACATTGGAACTGGGTCGGATAAAGTAAGTTGAGTGTGCCGGAATTTTTTGGTGAAAAAATATGCTTGATAATTTTATTCTTTCGATAAATCAGGATAACTTTATGTTTACAGATTAAATTGATTGTTTGTACAACATAAACAGAGTTATTGATGAAAGAAGTACTGAAAAGACTGCAAATTGAGGAAGTCAATCCTGGCGCCTGCACTGGTGCCAACTGGCTGGATACCCGCGGAAAAGAGAACATATCCCTGTCTCCTGCCAATAATAAACCCATTGCCCGTGTGCAATCTGCTACCCTTGAAGATTACGAAACTATTGTGCAAAAGGCGCAGCAAGCGTTTGTAAGCTGGCGCGAAGTGCCTGCACCCAAAAGGGGAGAGGTGGTTCGCCAGATTGGCAATGCTCTGCGCGAACATAAGGAGGACCTGGGGTATCTTGTTTCACTGGAAATGGGAAAGATATACCAGGAGGGGCTGGGGGAAGTGCAGGAAATGATTGATATCTGCGATTTTGCCGTGGGCCAAAGCCGTTTGCTTAACGGATTTACCATGCATTCCGAACGTGTGCAACATCGCATGTACGATCAGTATCATCCCCTTGGAATCGTGGGTCTGATAACCTCCTTTAATTTCCCGGTGGCCGTGTGGGCATGGAATGCTATGGTAGCTGCCGTATGCGGTAATGTGGTAATCTGGAAACCCAGTTCCAAAACACCTCTTACCGCTATTGCTACGCAAAAAATTATTGCTGATGTGCTGAAAAAGAACAATGTGCCCGAGGGTGTCTTTAACCTTATTGTGGCAGGCTCTTCTGTGCTGGGCGATAATTTTGTGGCCGACAAGCGTATTCCTTTGTTTTCCATTACAGGTTCTACGGCTGTGGGCAAAAGACTTTCCGGAATTATTGGTGCCCGCCTGGGCAGGTCAATACTGGAGTTGGGAGGTAACAATGCAGTGATAATTGCGCCTTCTGCCAACCTGGAAATGGCTATAAAATCTGTTGTATTTGGTGCTGTGGGCACTGCCGGGCAACGGTGCACTTCCACCCGGCGTTTGATAGTACATGAGAGTATCTATGAGCAGGTGGTGGAAAAACTTAAAACAGCCTATGCATCGGTAGCACAAAAAATAGGTAATCCCCTGGATAAAGATACTCTTGTAGGGCCGCT
>SLOR01000269.1 GCA_007132395.1 Bacteroidales bacterium | reverse complement strand
CGTCCGAAATTCACGTTGGTTTGCTGTAACCCATCGTCAACAAGAACAAAAGCATCAAGTACCTCTACGGATACGTTAAGGGCCAGCAGGGCCGTTAACACCAGGTACATCATACCAATTAATTTTTGCCGCGGGGTTTGTTTGCCTCCTGCCATATTATTCTTTTCCTGTGGTTATTAGAATCTTTTATTTCACTACCGATAAAAAATCTATCAGCATTTTGTGCAACATTTTTATTTGTTGACATTAAAATTCATTGCGGTAAGCATATTACCATACACGTTGTTGAGTGCTGCAATGTTTTTTGTCAGCGAAGCCATTTCCGTTTTGTACTGTTGGGTGCTTCCCACGGTTTCGTTGAGGTTGCTTACCAGGTTTTCCATAGCTTCTTTCATTTTTCCGGTATGCTGGTATTGCGCATCGGAGGCCTGAAGCTGCAATTCGTACACTGCATTGAGTGCTTCCAGGTTTTGTGCAGTTTTTTGCATTTGGCTGGCATAGGTAGTGCCCTGTGAGGTGCTATTCTCGAGCGCTTCCACAGTTTTTACAAGCAACTCGGAGCTCTTTCCGTAGTTGGCAGCCAACTCATTGGTGTATCCGGTAATGTTTTTAATGCTTTCGTTGTATTCCTGCGAGGTTTGCAGATTTTCCTTCACCGAGTGGGCCGTCTGCTTATACGTTTCGCTGAGTTCGTTCATAGAACCTGCTGCATTGCGCATGCTGCTGGCATATTCCTCGGCAAGACTAAGGTCGTGCTTGAGATACTCATTGGTGTTTTTGTAAGACTGGCTCAGCTCAAGTACCGATTGTGATGCAGCTTCCATATTCTGGATATATCCTTGTGTTGCCACAGCAGCGTTAGACATTTCTGCCAGCTTGGAGGCATTGTCGCTGAGATTGCGCAAGCCTTTGCTGAGGTTCTCTATCAGCTCGGGTCCTATATTGGCATCTTCCAGCATTTTGTCAAGGTTGGAAGAAAGCGAGATGCTTTGCACATTGGTAGTGCCGGCAATCTGGTTTACGCCTGCGCGGTCTCTGTTTCTTGAGCCACCCATATCTTCATCGGGGTCGATACCGGCCAACTCGGGGTAAACCAGGGTCCAGTCGGGTTCATCGTGGGGTTTTTCAAAAGCAGAGAAGAAAAAGATAATCGCTTCTGTTCCCAATCCTACTACAAGCATGATACCTGCACCGGGATAGTGCTGAATTTTGAACAATGCACCCAAAATAACCAGTGCTGCTCCCCATCCGTAAAGTTTTGACATGAAATTCTTAAATGCCTTGGTTTCCGCAAATTTCATAGTTTCTCAATATTGTAATTCGTAAAAAAAATGGTTTTTTAAAAGTGTATTAATATTAGCTATTAATAAACGTTGGAGGCTCTGTTTCCATCCATCCTGTCTCTGCCGGGATAGGTTTGTACGGTACGGAAACCGATATAAGATTTTGCAGTGTCCTGGTATTCATAGGCACGTGTGCCTACCTGCAGCATGAAGCCCACATCTTTCCATGAACCTCCTCTGATAGCTTTACGCTTGAGGGTAATGGGGTCGTCGGGCTGTGCTTCGTAGTGATAGTGCATATTCATATCATGACCGAAGTTGTAGAATGATTCGTCCCATGCGTTGATAGTCCATTCCGAAACGTTTCCTGCCATATCGTACAGGCCGAAGTCGTTGGGGGGGTAATGTCCTACGATAACCGTCTGGAACCCTCCATCGTCCACGTAATTACCTCTGAGGGGTTTAAAGTTTGCCAGGAAGCATCCGTCCATATTACGGGTGTAAGGTCCGCCCCATGGGTATGGGTTCAGGTCGAGGCCTCCGCGGGCTGCATATTCCCATTCAGCCTCCGTGGGGAGTCTGAATTCCTGGGCAAAAGGTCTGTCGCGTGTAGTAAGGTATGCGTTGAGGTAGTTTGTTCTCCAGATAGAAAATGCTCTTGCCTGCAACCAGTTGACACCAACTACCGGATAGTGGTCGTAGGTAGGATGCCAGAAATACATCTGTGTCATGGGCTCGTTGTAAGCATAGCTGAAATCATGAATCCAGGCCAGGGTATCGGGGTAAACATGCGTTTCATACTCCATAACGAGTTCGTTACGGGGGGTATCTCTCTGATCACGGCGTGCCGCACGGTTCAGGTCAATAATATGATATCTGTAAATGAGTTTACGGGAGTCAATCTCTCTTCTGCGGAAAAAACGCTCGTGCTCGGGAAGAAAGAGTTCTTCCAGCACTTCACGTTCTTCTTCGCCATCCCAGCGAATACGCTGACGCCAGTTGATAAGCGGCGGTTCGAGGTCCATGCCAAATTCATCCATCAGGATAAGGTGGTCTTCGTTGATGTCGGCAAGCAACATATGGGCCAACGAGTCGCGCACCCAATATACAAACTGGCGGTACTGGTTATTGGTAATTTCCGTTTCGTCCATGTAGAAAGCGGGCAACGACACTGTTTTGGTAATAGCATTTTGTGAATATGCTATGTCCTGGTCGGAGGGGCCCATATTAAAACTTCCCATAGGGATATATACCATACCCGGAGGATCGGCATATGCACCGTCCGGACGATCTTGTACACCGGTTAAATGACCGCGGCCTGAACGATCACAACTGGTTATAATTACAACTAATGAAGCAATAAACAATAACCTTTTCATGTTAATTCCTGATTTTATGACCACTATTTCTTTGTTTTTTATTTTCCTTCTTTGTTTAACGACGGCCTTGAGGCAGAGGTTACATTTCTGATGATTTAATTATAAAAACCTTACATTCCTGTGTGTTTCCCTTATTCTTTCGATATCCAGGCTGAAACAGTACTGTAACATTATTTCATGGCTTCCGTAACTCCTTCCGCTTCTGCCCAGGGGTGAAGTGGTAATGTCGTAGGAGTATCCGAAGCTTATTTGTTCGAATGTGAGTCCCAGAAATATTACAGCAGCATCCTGAAGCCTATAGCTAACGCCACCCCAGAATCTTTTATTGTATGTTATAAGAGCGTTGATATCCGCCTGAACTGATGCCATATCTGTTTTTACAAGAGCCGATGGGCTTACTTCAAACATAGGATAAGCAGGTAAAGAAAAATTGTATCCTCCACTGAGGTACACATGCCTTCGCAGCTGGAATTCGGCATTGCCGATTTCGCGTGTGGGCTGTGAAAGCTGGCTTACCGAGATTCCGGCCCATGCCTTGTCGTCCATCTGGTAAAAAACACCCAGGGCAAAGTCAATGAACATGCGCGATTCGTCTGCTGCACCGCTAAGTGCCGGGTCGCCGTCGTTGATGGGGCGAAAGCCTGAAAAATCAATCCTTTTGTCAAGAAAACCTATCTGACCGCCTATTCCCATCTTACCGTAATCCAAATCAAGATGGTAAGAATAAGCTATTCGGGCTGCCAGTGAGGTTTCAAAGCCCAGTTGATCCTGCAGAAACCCTACACCCAGTCCTCCTTTTAAAAAAGGGATGGGAGCGTCAACAGTAAAGCTGTAGGTTTCCGGATTCATCCTCGCACCTTCTTCATCACTAAAACCTACCCACTGCTGCCGAGCCAGTGCTGTGGCACAAATGGCCGTGCGGATACCCGCGAAGCCAGGATTTATGCCCATGTTGTTAAACATGTTGTGACTGAATTGAGCCTCCTGCTGCGCCTTACTTTCACTGCTAAGCAAGCTTGCTGTTGCAATGCACAAGGCGATGATGAATTTCTTCATTGAAAAACCGGATTTAAATACAAACTCAATTCACAAACGCAGAGATGTTCAAAAAATTGAATACAACTGCTTTTTTTCCCACATTAAAGGCTTTTTTCAGGGGGGTAAAATTACAACAATTTTTTTTATCAACAATGTGCTGTTAATAATTAAAGAGACCATGATTTCAAAGAGCTGGCTGGTAATCAGTTGATTAAAAATCGAACAACTGTTCATTAACCAGCACAAATATAGGAACTTGCTAAAATACACCTATCCGTAATTATACTTGTTTTCTAACCGAAGAAATCACAGAGAGGGCATGATGTATATTTCAGGGCTAAAAGTACAATTTTTATATTAAATACAAAGTGATTTGAATATATGTTAGAAAAATATGTTTTAATGCGTATCTGACCTATTTCGTAACCCTTTTAAGAAAACACCTTACAGGAATTTCTGGTAAACCTGCCACCACTTTTCCGGCAGTTCTTCCTCGCATGCAGCCTGGTAATCGGCATAGGAACAGGGTACCAGGAACTGTCGCTCGTACTTGGTTTGTAATCCCTGGCAGGGTACTTCCATCCACCACCTGTCGCTCACCTTGCTTTTGTAGAAGATGATTTCATCCCTGAACTCTTTCATTGATACTACATATTTAATATATGCGCCACTATCCTTACGGGTGCGATCAGGGAAGTCGTTCTTGCGGTTGTAAAATCCTTCAAAGAAATACCATATCATTTGTGCTACAAGGTGGGCTGTTTGCTCTCCATTGTCGAAAGCCGGGTTGAGTTCGTAAAACCCGATTGAGGAAAGCTTGTCGCTGAGCCCTGCGTACCGGATAATCTGGCAGGCTTCTTCGCCATAAAAACCATTAGGCGAAGCATTGGCATTGCCCGGCGCATCCGACTGGCGAATGCTGCTCATGTCGAAACTGAGCATATCGGCATTGCGCACGATGGGCTCGGCCTCTTCCAGCTTGTTGCGTACAAGCCCGAGGCGGTAAATATCGAAATACAGTTTATTCATCAGCTCCACGGCATCCTGATCCACGAAGTAGGTCTGGTAACCTATGTTGGTATAGTTGAACAGGAAGTTGGGCTGATGGGTAAGAATTTTATTCAGATAGTTTTGATGGGTAATCTTGTCTTCATTAAGTCCCAGGTCGAAAGCTGCATCTACGGAAACGATATTGATGATTTGCCCCAGGGATTCGTAAGCGCGGTAGTTGGCATAGGAAATATCCTGGCTTCCGCCAAGAATTATGGGCACAATTTTACGCTCCAGCAGATTGGCTACCACAGTCTTTACAGCGAAGTAGGTGTCCTCTGTTGTTTCGCCCTGCTTTATGTTTCCCAGGTCGGCCAGCTTGAGTTCAAACGGCCCCTGGAACAGGTTATAAAGATATTTTCTTACATAATCGGGAGCAAAAGCACAGCCCTGATTGTTGGGTGCATTGCGGTCTTCCTTTACGCCAAGAATGGCGATTTGTACCCCATCGAGGTCGGGGAAGGATTCTCCGGATTCCCATGTATGAATAATATTGCCCAGCAATAAAGGGTGGGACTTTTGCGGTATAATAAGTTTCTGCGTTTCAACAGGCACGAAAAAGTCAGCAATTTCCATAGGTAGCATTAAGGATTTATTTTTTCTTGCGTGGTGTTGCCTTTTTTCGTGTTGTACGTGTTTTTTTAGTAGAGGTTCCTTCTTTTACAATTTTTAAGCATTCTTCCAGGGTGAATTCGTTGGGGTCTTTGTCTTTTGGAAGCTTGTAGTTTTCGCCGTCAGCCCACAGATAAGCACCCCATCTGCCTTTGAGAATTTTT
>SLOR01000216.1 GCA_007132395.1 Bacteroidales bacterium | reverse complement strand
TAGGCTTCCTCAGGGATGTTATATTGCTCCACACGCAGCTGGGTATTTGCTTTGTCGGAAAAGAGTTTGATAACCACTTCAGATTCTGTATCTCCAAAAAACCATACCTGCCTAATGAGTTCGTTGGGTACAAATTCGATATTTCTGCCCGTAATGTTACCCCCCAGGATGGAGAATTCAGTGTCTGGTTTTTCCTCCATAGTGGCAGGTTCGTCGGTCCATAGCTCAATGGTAAACGGGTTGGTAAGTGCCCGGTACACCTCCTCGGGTGTGGCTTTTAATCTTTTATTAATTTTCAGTTCCATGGTTTCAGAGTTTTTCTAGTACGAATCCGGTAAGGGATGGAATATATAACTGCAAACTATCATTACCGTGGTGGTTTTTTATGCTGTGGTGAATTAACTGGGTGTCTTGTCTGCCAAATCCACCAAAGTCAGCATTGTCAGTATCAAGCACCAGCCTGTATTTGCCTTTTCGTGCTTCAAACCCATAATCGGTAAAAGAACGGAAAGGGTTAAAGTTAAAAACAAACAGGTATTTCCCTCTTTCAAAAATTAACACCTGATCGTCGGCATTCTGTACCTTTGGATAAGCCAGGGGTTTGGCAATAAGGTTTCTTTTTTTGAAAAATCTTATCATCTCCCTGTCAAACATATTCAGAAAACGATATCTGAGCTCTTTGTTTTTAGCCAGACTCCATTGGCGGCGGGCATAATGGTACGACCAGTTATTATGCAGGCCAGGAAAATCAATCCATTCGGGATGTCCGAACTCGTTGCCCATAAAGTTAAGATATCCGTTTCCGGCAGTAGCCAGGGTGAGAAGTCTTATCAATTTATGCAGGGCAATGCCATTCTCTACTACAATATTCTGGTTCGACACGTGCATGTTGTAATACATTTCCTTGTCCATAAGCCAGAAGATAAGTGTTTTGTCGCCCACCAGTGCCTGGTCGTGCGATTCGGCATAATGTATGGTTTGCTCATCGGGCCTTTTATTGGAGAGGTTATAGAAGATATCTCCTACCTGCCAGAATTCAAGGCGTTTTTCCTTTATGGTCTTTATCCAGAAATCGGGTATTCCCATGGCCAGGCGATAGTCGAAACCATATCCTCCCTTACTTGCGGGGGTGGCCAGACCCGGCATTCCGCTCATTTCTTCGGCAACACTGATGGCCTGTGGATTCACCTGGTGAATAAGTTTGTTAGCCAGCTTTAAGTACACGATGGCATCGTCATCCTGATTACCGTCAAAATATTGTTTATACCCGGTAAAAGCACTTCCCAGCCCATGATCATTAAAGAGCATGCTGGTAACTCCATCGAAGCGATACCCGTCGAAAAGATACTCTTCGAGCCAGAATTTGCAGTTGGATAATAAAAAATGAAGCACCTGGTTTTTCCCATAATCGAAACAGCGGCTGTCCCATGCAGGGTGATCGCCACGTGTTCCTTCGTGGAAAAACTGGTAGGTGGTTCCATCGTATCGGCTGATTCCTTCCACTTCGTTTTTTACGGCATGGGAATGTACTATATCCATGATTACAAATATCCCCATACCGTGTGCATCATCGATAAGTGCTTTTAACTCATCGGGAGTGCCAAAGCGAGAAGATGCGGCAAAGAAGCTGCTTACATGATACCCAAAGGATCCATAATAAGGATGTTCTTGTACCGCCATCAGTTGTATGGTATTATAGCCAGCCTTTTTGATCATGGGAAGCACATTTTTCCGAAACTCTTCCCAGGTGCCCACCTTGTATTCTTCGGTGGCCATGCCCACATGAGCTTCATAGATAAGCGGAGAGAAATTTTTCGTTTTTTGGGGTGCCTTATTTTTCCATGTGTAGGGTTTGTTCGGATGCCACACCTGTGCATTGAAAATGTTGGTATGGGGGTCTTGCACCACTCTTCTGCCCCAGGCGGGGATTCTGTCGCCACTGCCTCCCGGCCAGCAAATGTGAAGGCGATACAAATCTTCATGTTTCAACAACTTCTCGGGCACTTCCAACTCCCAATTACCATTTTCCGTATGCCGGAAGGCATATTCCTCCCTGGTTTGCCATTCGCAAAAATCGCCCAGCAAATATATTTTTTCGGCATTGGGTGCCCACTCTCTGAAAATCCATTTGTTTTTCTTTTTGTGCAGGCCATAATACATATAGCCCACGGCAAAATCACTGAGGCTTTTCATGGGCCCCAGCAATTCCTGTTCCTTCTCCCGGGCCCTTTGTATGCGCCCCATTATGGGTGTACTGAACCCACTCAGGTAGGGGTCATTTTCAAAAAACAAAGCTTCTTGCATAGCTGTAAAATAGTGTTGATTCAAAGGTATTAAAGGTATTTATTAATTCCGAAAGATGGATGGAAAAGGATTTACATATTACCCATGTTTTTTCAGTAATTTTTTGTGCAATTGAAAATTCATTATCACCGACATTACCAGTGCAGCCAAAGCCCCCAGCAATGTAATGGCATCTACCCACTTTTCAGGAGGCATCACTCCTGTAAGTCGCCAAATGATAAAACTGATATAGGAAGATGGCAAGCCACTGTGGCCCAGCTGCCACAACACATTCCAATGCCAATCGGTAAAGGGGCAATAACCCCATCCATACCAAATACCCAACACGAACCAGGAGGCAAGGGTAAGTAGGATAGTGACAAGATGCAGCTTACGCAGGGGTTTCCAAATCCATCCCAGCAGGTTAAACAAGATTAACAGCAAATGAAAAACAGTAAGTGCAATATCGGCAATTCGCAGCCACGGGATATCAGCCATGTTTACACACCTTTTTGTTTAGCATAATGAAATTTTAACAATCGGCTTCTCACATTTGTGAGAGTGGACATTAGTATTCAGGCCGTCTGTAAGTTGGGTATAAATATAAAAAAATAAGGCCGCAACGAATAAACGCCACGCCCTCAATTTTTCCCTTTTTATTACCCCTACCGGGTTATTCTTCATTCAGGGTGATAACTCCCTCAACATCAAAGTGGGTATTTGGGAACCCTTCCTTGTTGTCTTTTATTACCAAAATGATATCGTTAAAGTCTTTATCGCCTCCGGGTAGTCTTATATCTTCAAATGTAAGCACCAAATCCTGGCAACCATCTTCAATGAAAAGCAAATGCTGCTGATTGCCATTGGGATTAAACTCCGTATTGGTGTAATGTGTGTATAAACCATCTACCATTTGCCCGTTGGCCCATCCCTGTGCTACCAGATAAAACCCGATAACTGTATTGGCCGGGAAGGGTTCACTGCCCAATTGCACCATATCGCCGGGCTCCAGTCCACCACCCTCATTTACCCCAGAAACATTGGGAAATACAACGTATTTTCCCAGCTCTTCCTTTGAAGTAGGCGGGTTATCAGCAGGATAAGCATAATATCCGAAGGTATTTTTCCAGCCGGCTCCTTCCCATACAAAAGTCACATATACTTCAGTTTCTTCCTGGGTAGTTACATTAAGGGTAACATTCTCTTCAAAAAGGTAAGGATGGTTTTGCTGGGCATTTTCACTTTCCGGAAACATCAGAATAATCGATTCCAGGAGTGTTTCACAAGGTTCTGTAGGAATGATATCATCCGGAACACCCTCATCGATGCTGATAGCAAGGATTTTAAGTCCACCCAAACCACTGGCAACAAAAACAACACTATCGCGCGATTGAACAAAATTGGCAGAACCCAGGTCGTTAAAACTCATGGTACCCAATATTACTACCTGATCATCCAGCTCAGGAATCAGCTCACCCACGGCAATGCCCGATTCGCCATTGCCCATAAACAGCAAAGGATAGTTGATGGAAACACTATTGGTAACATGATCTTCCTCAGAGGCTCCTTCGGGTGTAATGGGCTTCGGGATATGCTGCTTGAGATTACCGTCAGGATAAAGCATCTTTACTCCTTCCTCATTCAGTGCAGCAAAAATGTAATTATCGTTTACGGCAATTTCGGACTTGGAGTAAGGCGTATTTGCCCCACCAATAGCGTACTGACCTGCTGCTGTGGAAGAAGCAAGGTCGAACAGGCTGATTTTTCCGGGCTGTCCCGACAGCACATAAGCATTCATGCTGTTAATATCTACCGAGCGGGCATCGGAAATAAAATCGGAACGAACAAGGTTGTACTCCCTGTCAAAAACAGTGAGCCCACCATTGTCACCCGAGGTAATAAAAATATTTTCTTCGGTTACTTTTATGGAATTGGCGGAATAAGAAGCAATGTCGAAAATAATCATTTCCTCCTCCTGAACCACTCTCATATCATTATCCAGGGTAAGCACCTGGAAAAATGCCGGATCGTTAAATTCAAGGCTGTAATAATCTTCCATGGCTCCCACGATAAAGACTTTTCCATCGGCATAATCAACAGAATTGATATCGGCAGCCGGGAAAATGACCTGTGAGATAATATGGGGCTGAGTAAGATTTGACACATCAAAAATCTCCACAGCGCCACCATACTGACTACCTCTTATATTGTAGGTTACAAAAGCATAACTGTCTTTAATTGCCACGTGTGTAGCCATCAACACTCTTCCCTCATGTTCGGGGGCATCAACATCTGCTTTTAGTTTAAAAGCAAAATTTTTGGTGTAATCAACCTCATCATCTGATTTAGTTGAGTTAAAGTCACCACTTACCAGCGGCACGAGAGAATTGTGCAAACTGAGCCTCTTGTTGAGGCCTGGTATATCATTATTAATGATAAAATTATGAACTTCCTCAGGCTTAGGAAGATCAGGAAATTGATCTTTATCCTTATCGCATGACCAAAGCCCAACTAATACTAAAGAAATGATAAAAACGGCAAACAATCGAAATCTATTCATCAGAGCACATTTTATGTTGACAGGTTACTATTTATCGCAAATAAACAATTGTCAAAACTATTTAATGTACTCAGATAAATTTGAGGGTAATTTAACCTGTTTTCACAGGTGTTTTCTACGGAATAAGAAAAAGTGCTAACATACAGAAACAATTAACCTTTTATTACAGCCAACGGTTGTAATCTTTCCACTACTTCTACCAAATCCTGTTGTGCCTGCATTACAGTATCGATATTTTTGTATGCACTGGCAGCTTCGTCAAGATCTTTGGGTGTACGCAGTGCATGTACTATGCCCATATCGTTGAGCCTTTTTATCTCCTTTTGCAAATCCAGTGTACGCTGGGCCTGTTTGCGCCCCATTACCCTACCTGCACCGTGTGAGCAACTGTTAAAACTTTGCGGGTTGCCCTTGCCTTTTACGATAAAACTGTGTGTACCCTGGCTGCCGGGAATAATGCCCACCGTTCCTTTCTCAGCAAGGGTGGCTCCTTTGCGGTGCACGATAACATTCTTATCAAAATGCTTCTCTTCAGCAGCATAATTGTGGGCAATATTAATCATTGGAAATGCATTGAATTCCCCTTTGAAGTTTTTAGAAAATATTTCAAGGGTTCGCTCCATCATGAGCTTACGGTTGGCAAAGGCAAAATCAATGCAGTACTGCATTTCATTCATATACTCCCTGCCTTCCATTGAGTGTGACGGCAGCCAGGCCAGCTGGGCAGAGCGGGGAATGGGGCTTTTCCACTTTTCATTCAGCGAAATGGCAAGACGGTTGTAGTAATCAGCCACTTGTTTCCCAATATTGCGACTTCCCGAATGTATCATAATCCAGATATTTCCGCCGGTATCTTTTTGCAATTCGATAAAATGGTTTCCACCTCCCAGGGTACCCAACTGGTACAATGCATTGATGTATTCCCGCCCCACAACCCTTAAAGCAGAAATGTCATGGCCCGAAGGCATCCTGCTCTCATCCTGGGGCTGTTTATGGTGCTTGAACCCAAGAGGTGTTACAGTTCTGATTTCGGACATAATTTCCTTGATACGTGGCACAGAGATATCCTGTAGGGTAGTTTTTACTGCACACATTCCGCACCCAATATCTACACCCACGGCATTGGGAATCACAATATCTTCAAGGGCCAGCACTCCGCCAATGGGCATACCAAAACCCTGATGGCAGTCGGGCATTAAAGCAATATGCTGATAAGCAAAGGGAAGGTTTGCCAGATTGCGCGCCTGCTGCAAGGCTCCCTCTTCAATATCGGTGAGCCACATTTTAATGGGCAGGCGTTCGCTGGTAATTTCTTTAAGCATAATTTTCAGGATTATACTTCCTTAACACCCGGCAGACAGGAGTGTTTACAAACGGGAAAGAATCTGCTGGTAATCATTTTCCAGGTCCAGAGCAGAGCGGGTGTTCTGTACCACGATATTATCGATGGGGTTAATTACAGTTTGGGTGAAATTCCATACTACCTGCACCCCGGTGCGGGCAACCTGGTCAACTGCAAGTTGTGCATTTTCAGGTGTGGTGGCTATCATGGCCATTTTCAGGTGCATCTGATGCGCAATGCTTTCGAGTTTATCCATGCTTTGCACTTTAATTCCTGCAAGCACTTTCCCTACTTTATCGGGGTCAATATCAAAAGCGGCAACAATTTTTAACCCGCTGCCTGCAATGGTTTCATTTTTCAGCAGCGATGTGCCCAGTTTCCCCACCCCTACGAGCAAAGCTTCTTTAAATTCTTTTTCGCCCAGCAGAAAGTCTATGCAGTCAATGAGTGAATCCAGTTCTACCTCATCTTCAGCCGAACTGTTCCACTGGGGGCAGTGAGCAAAATCCTCCAGCACCATGGCCAAAGGAACATCAAGATATTCGGAGATTAGAGAAATTGTTAATTTACGTTTATTCTTGTACTTCCATAAACGCAAAAGGGGCTGGTACAGGCGAAACCGTCGGGCTGTTTCTTCAGGGAGGCTGGGCAATTCTGTTTCTTTTCCTGACATAGATTTTTTTTTTGACAAAAAATCTTTTTCTATAAAACTGTAAATATTTTCGAAAGTTTAATTATCAATCCGCTTTCAGAATGGAAATATATAAAGAAAATGCTGAAAGCGCATATATTTGCATTTTTAATTTTGAAAAGTTAAGGTTAAAAAAACCGGTAGTCGAGATTTTAAAATCAAGACTACCGGAAACCAAAACCAAAAACACACATGAAGAGAAGGGAATATTTGAAGTTCGTTGTTATAGAAACAACCTGAAACCGGATTTTATATGGTTTTAAAAGACCATTACTTCAAAAAAAACCTTTCCTCTTTGAAAGAACTTTATATCCGATTTCACATAGGGTATTTCAAACCGCGTGCCAGAAACGGCAATAATCTAAATTAGAAACACTTACAAAATTCATGCTTTCTCTAACCTCACCACTCCTACCACTTGTGTCCTTTTTAAGGACAAACGACTGTCCTTTTTTATGACACTGTCATTTTTAATGACATATATTTTGACACTAAAGTAAACCCTGCAGACTATTTTTGCGTATAGAAATAATGAATCCTGATTTTTACAAAAAATAAACAGTTATGCGAAACTGGAATGTGTATTTTATCATGTCGGCTATCATTATTACCATTATTTTATTTGCCGACAAAAAAGTGAGTCCGGAAAATATGTTATCCGGGCTTCAAACCGGTGAAACACTTATCGTGTTTCTGAAATCCATTGCCATTACTCTTGTTACCGTGGTAAGCCTTTTATTGATGATTGTAATCCTGCTGGCAGATGTGCTGGTAACTATCGTTACAGGAAAGGAGTTTCCCCTTACGCAGCTGATGTACGATAATATCTATATCCAGCTTCTAAGAGGGTGGTATTGGGATGCCCACAGCGGAAGCCATATTTTCATGGCCTGCATTATCATGTTCGGATTGGGACTGATTAGCCTTTATATTGCCCCTTTACGCAGGAAGAAGAAATTTATCTACTACTCTTCCCGAAAGAAATAAACACCGGGCCATTCACACGTCCAAACCGTATTTTTTAATTTTCTGATACAGTGCGTTTCTACTGATTCCCAGTGCTTTTGCCACTTTGGTCATATTCCGGTCAAAAGTCTTTGTTGCGATAACAATAGCCTCTTTTTCCATATCAGCCAAAGATATAACTACGGACTCAGATTGTACGGAAGTAACTCCGGATAAATTGCCTGATAACCCAACATTTTCCTCTCCCATACGGGATATCGTTTTGTGGCTGGGTGGACTCATTATCTGGTCGGCCCAATCCAGGTTACCCCCCAGGTTTACGTATTTTTCAATAAAATTTTCCAGTTCCCTCACATTGCCGGGCCAGTCGTATTTCACCAGTTTTTTAAACAGGCGATTGTCCATATCTGGCAATTGTCTTTTAAGCTTAACAGACTTAAGGTTGAGGAAAAAATTAATTAGAATGGGAATATCCTCCGGTCGGTTTTTCAGGGGTGGGATGTACACTGGAATAACACTCAGGCGATAGTACAAATCCTGGCGGAATCGCCCTTTATTAGCTTCTTCCAGCAAATCTCTGTTGGTGGCAGCTATAATGCGTACATCCACCTCGATTGACTTGTCGCCTCCTACTCTTGTAATTGATCTTTCCTGCAGTGCCCTGAGCAGTTTTACCTGCATATCCAGTGGCATTTCGCCAATCTCATCAAGAAAAAGCGTTCCCCCGTCGGCCAGCTCAAATTTGCCGGGTTTGCCTCCTTTTTTGGCACTGGTAAAAGCGCCTTCGGTATAGCCAAACAGTTCACTCTCAATGAGCGATTCGGGTATGGCGCCACAGTTTAGAGCCACAAAACCACTTTCGCGCCGGGAGCTGTAATTATGAATAGATTGGGCCAGCACTTCCTTTCCGGTTCCACTTTCTCCCTGAATCAATACTGTACTGGGGCTGTCGGAAATATTTTTACAATATTCAATAATCCTGTTCATCTCATCGCTTTCTCCAATGAGATCATCAAAGTTGTAGCGGGCCTGCATGCCGGTATACTTATTTACCATCTTGTAAACCCGCTTCATATCCCTGATGGTGGATACAGTTCCACTAACAGTACCATCGCCATTGGTAAGGGGATACACATTAAGGTTAAAGCTGTCCTTTATACCATAGTGGCTCACATGAATTTCTTCATCCAGCACGGGATCATGATTCTGTACCTGCTTGAAATAGGAGGGCCAGTTGGAAATAAATTCCTGCAGATTGCTCCCTTCAATTTTTTCAAGGGGAGTGCGCAACAGCCGGGCCGCCAAGTTGTTGGCCCTCTTAACTTTGCCCTCCTCATCTGTTGCCATTACGCCAAATTCAAGGGTATTAAGAATCTGACTAACAAAGCGGTAGGCCTCTTTCTGGCGCATTTCAGAAAAAGAACTCTTCAGCTGGTATTCAATAGCCTTTACTGAGGCTATTACAAGGCCCAAAATGTGAGGATATACTTTGTCCAGGCGGCCACTGATATTTATACACCCTATAATGCTACCTTTTTCGTCGTGCACGGGAGCGGCAGAACAACTCCAGGAATGAAATGCTTTGATATAGTGCTCATGTCCGGTAAGTTGAATAGGTGCATTTTCTTCCAATGCGATGCTAATGGCATTGGCACCAATACTCTCTTCATTCATATATGCCCCCGGAGTCAGGCTGTAAGGCGATATTTCTGCCAGGGTTGCAGGACTGCCTGTCAACTGCAGTATACACCCCTTGCCGTCGGTAAGCATTACAATAAACCCGCTATCGGCTACAAACTCATGCAGAAGTTTTACGAAGGGCCCGGCAGCAGTTGTAAGGCGATGGTGTTTCTTAAGATGTTCCCGTAGTACTGAGGATTTTATAACAACGGCAGGTTGAACTCTTTCCCGTTCAACACCCAGCTCAAGGCTACGCTTGTGCGAAGCCCTGATTTTATCGCGGTGTTCATGTGTGGTGCTGATGGGAATCATTTCTTAGTTAACGAGTTTTCTGTACTTAATTCTTTTAGGACCAGAATCTCCCATACGTTTTTTGCGATTCTCTTCGTACTCCGAGTAGGAGCCTTCAAAAAATGTTACTTCTGAATTGCCCTCAAAGGCAATGATATGTGTAGCAACCCTGTCAAGGAACCAGCGATCGTGGGTAATAATTACTGCGCAACCGGCAAAGCTTTCAAGACCTTCTTCCAGTGCCCTGAGGGTATTTACGTCAATATCGTTGGTAGGCTCATCGAGCAGCAATACATTGGCTTCGCTTTTCAGGGTCATAGCCAGGTGCAGGCGATTGCGTTCACCTCCCGAGAGGACTCCACATTTTTTACCCTGGTCGGCACCGCTGAAATTGAAGCGCGAAACATACGCCCGGCTGTTGAGTTGCCTTCCACTGAGGTCTATTAATTCATTTCCTCCTGAAATTACTTCCCATACCGATTTTTCGGGGTCGATATCCACGTGGGCCTGGTCCACATAGCCCAGCTGCACGGTTTCTCCAATGTCGAAAGTACCTTTGTCGGGCTGTTCCTGCCCCATCATCATACGAAACAGTGTGGTTTTACCCGCCCCGTTGGGACCAATAATACCTACGATGCCTGCCGGAGGCAGTGAGAATGAGAAGTTCTCGAACAGCAGCTTATCGCCAAAGGCTTTGGTTATACCGTTGGATTCCAATACCTTGGACCCCAAACGGGGACCATTGGGGATAAATATTTCCAGTCGTTCTTCTTTTTGTTTTACATCTTCGTTGAGCATTTTGTCGTAAGCACTCAGCCTTGCCTTGGCTTTTGCCTGACGGCCTTTGGGATTCATGCGCACCCATTCCAACTCACGCTCCAGGGTTTTCCTACGTTTGCTTTCCGTTTTTTCTTCCTGTGCCAGACGTTTGGTTTTCTGTTCTAGCCAGCTGCTGTAGTTCCCTTTCCAGGGTATGCCTTCTCCCCTGTCAAGTTCCAGTATCCATCCTGCCACATTATCAAGGAAGTAACGGTCGTGGGTAATGGAAATGACGGTTCCTTTGTATTGTTTCAAATGTACCTCCAGCCACTCTACCGATTCGGCATCCAGGTGGTTGGTAGGCTCATCCAGCAAAAGGATTTCGGGCTCCTGCAGCAACAAGCGGCACAGCGCCACCCTGCGGCGTTCTCCCCCACTCAGGTTTTCAACGCCGGCATCGGGGTCGGGGCAGCGTAATGCGTCCATAGCTCTTTCCAGCTTACTGTCCAACTCCCATCCATTATGTTGTTCGATAAGGTCAGAAAGCTCTCCCTGGCGTTCAATGAGTTTGGTCATCTCATCATCACTCATAGGCTCCGCAAATTTCATATTCACCTCCTCGTACTCTTTGAGCACATCCACCACATTTTGCACGCCTTCTTCCACCACTTGCCTTACGGTTTTGGTATTGTCAAGATAAGGTTCCTGTGCCAGGTATCCTACCGAGTAACCGGGTGAAAACACCACATTACCCTGGAAGGACTTTTCCTCCCCTGCAATAATGCGCATCAGGGTAGATTTCCCTGAGCCGTTCAAACCAATGATACCAATTTTAGCACCGTAATAAAAAGAAAGGTATATGTCTTTTAAAACCTGTTTGGAAGGCGGAAATACCTTACTCACTCCCACCATGGAGAAAATTATTTTTTTATCGTCGCTCATAGCTCTTATTTATGGGTAAAAATCTGGTGCAAAGATAGGAAATTCGGGTGATGATAATGGGGAAAATGAGGTTGAGGCTGAGGATAAAGATGAGGTTGAGATTGAGGTTAAGGTTGAGGATGAGGATGAGATAAAAGAAATCCCGGAAGCATTGTACTCCGGGATTAAAGGGCAGATTCGTTTTAAGGAAAGCATGTACGTTGTTAAATATTATCCAGTATCCTACCTGACATTTGTAAAAGGCTTATTTCTGCCATTTTAGCCTGGTACTGAATGGAGAGCATTCTTTCTTCTGCTTCCAGAAGGTTTTGCTGCAATCCACGTAGTTCGAAGCCCGACAGGGCCCCTAAGCGGTAGCGTTCAAATGCGATATCCAGGTTTTCGCGGGCTACCTCAAGGTTCTGTACTTCCAAATCCAGCAGGCGCAGGTTATTGGTATAGGCATTATAAATGGTAAGTAAACTTGCGGTAGTTTCCTGCTTCACCCTATCCACAGAAAGGTCGCGGTTTTCCAGCTCTATGCGTGCATTTTGTATCTGCCTGCGCTGATTGTGTCCGTTAAAAATATTTATCCCCACGGTAAGCCCGTAGTTCATTCCCCAGCTTTGCTGGTCTACCATGCCACCGCTTTGATAAGTATTGTTGGTAAATCCATACCCGGAGCTAAGACTCAGATAGGGATATGTACGTGAGCGAATAATATCCAGGTCATATTCTGAAATGTGCCTGTTGTGAAGGGCAGCCAGAATGGATGCATTCTGATTCATTACATCCTTTTCCAGTTCGTCAAAAATCAAATCTTTCCTCACAGTAATACTGGTATCAGCGGGAACAAAGGTTTCGGAAAGGTCGGGCAATGCCATAAGTTCGTTTATGCGGATGCGGGTTGCACTCAATACTTCATACTGTCGCTCCAGGCGAGAGCTATCGGCATTGAGGTTTACCTGGGCCTGCAGCAATTGCACCTTGGAGCCCGAGCCCAGCAGAAAGTGCTCCTCCTCAATACGAACGCGCTCCTTGGACAAATCTACCGCGTATTGCAAATTAGTAAGCAACCTTACTTGCTGAATATAAAAGTAATAATCTGATGCCAGGCGACCCGCCAGATTCTCAAACGAAATACGTGTATTAAGCTCGGAAAGACTGTTCAATTCTTCCAGTTGTCTGTAGCGAATCTGCCCACGAAATCCATCAAACAGCATCCAGCTACCCTGAAGAGCAGTATTGAAAGCAGTATTATGAATTCCTCTGAGTTCAACCTCCCCTCCATCGCGAAGGTTTTGGTTGGCATTGTTAATATTCCCCGAAAATTGGGAACGTAAATCAAGTGAAGGCAGCAAGCCTGCATTTCCCCGGGTATAGTTATTACCGGCAATCTGCTCCTGGTTTTTTACAATCCTGATATTGTAATTTCTTTCCAGGGCTATCTCAAAAGCCTGCTCAAGGCTCAGCACTTCCTGTGCCGCAGTATTTAAAGAGAAAAATAATATCAGTAAGAAGCTATACGGTAGCGACTTTTGTAATTTCATCATCAACATTCTTTTTTGAACTGGAAACATAAGTATAAATTGCCGGTACTACATAGAGTGTAAGGAAGGTAGAAATAATCAAACCACCAATAACAGCCACACCCATGGCCACGCGGCTTTGTGCACCTTCGCCCATACCCAGAGTAAGGGGCAATACTCCCAAAATAGTAGAGAGACTTGTCATAAGGATAGGGCGAAAACGCGCCGCTGCAGCAAATTTGATGGCTTCAAGCTTTTCCATGCCTTTTTGTTTTCGCTGATTGGCAAATTCCACCATAAGAATACCATTCTTAGATACCAGACCGATAAGCATAATGATACCAATTTGGCTGAAGATGTTCATAGTAATGCCAAAGTACCACATAAAGAACAAAGCACCGGTAAGGGCAAGGGGTACTGTCATCATAACAATCAGAGGGTCGCGGAAGCTTTCAAACTGCGCCGAGAGCACCAGGAAAATCAGTATAAGCGCCAGCAGGAAAGCAAACAACAAACTCGATGCACTCTCCTCGTAATCGCGCGAATCACCGGCCAGTGCCGTGCGGAAAGTTTCATCCAGCACTTCGTCGGAAATGCGATTCATTTCTGCAATACCATCGCCAATGGTGTAGCCGGGAGCAAGACCCGAAGATACGGTGGCTGAAACAAATCTATTGTAACGATACAACTGTGGGGGTGCTGTTTGCTCCTGGAGCGTTACCAGGTTATCCAGCTGTATCATATCACCACTGTTATTGCGTACGTACAAGGACTTAAGGTCAAGCGGTTTATTCCTGTTTTCACGGGCCAGCTCTCCCAAAATCTGGTATTGCTTGCCATGCATAAAGAAGTACCCGAATCGCTGACCCGAAAGAGCCAGCTGCATGGTTTGCCCTATATTCTGGGTAGAAACACCCATAAGGTTTGCCTTATCGCGGTTGATGGCCACCTGAAGTTCAGGCTTTGTAAACCTTAGGTTCACGTTAGACATTTGTAACAAGGCGCTTTCGTCAACCTGTTCCATAAATGCGGGCAGTACTTCCCTTAGCCTGTCAATGCTCTGCGCCTGTAGTACGTACTGTACCGGCATACCCGAACGTCTGCCGCCAAAAGTAGATTGCTGTATTACAAAAGCACGGGCACGAGTCATTTGCCGGACCTTTGCCGAAAGTTGGTCGGCGATTTCCTGCTGACTGCGGTCTCTCTCCGAAGGAGGGACCAATATCACCCTCACATTGGCCCATCCACCAAACACCATGTAAATAACTCCTTCCAGTTCCGGCACTTCTTCCATTACCATCTCTGCTACCTCAAAAACATAATCCCGGGTAAACTCAAAGGTGGCTCCTTCCGGTGTTTGAACATTGATGGTGATTTGCGAACGGTCTTCCATTGGTGCCATTTCCGAAGGGATATTGGAATACAGCAACACTATCAACCCAATGGCAGCAAAAAGTACAACGAATGTCAACCATCTGCGGGATAAGAAAGTATCAAGAGAATTCTGATAACTCTCATTGAGCCAGCGGAAGAAAACTTCTGTTTTTTGATAAAATGCTCCCCTTGTTTTTCTTTGCTTTAGAATTTTGGTCGAAAGCATTGGGGTAAAAGTAAGTGCCACGAAGGAGGAAATGGCCACCGCACCAGCGATTACAATACTAAATTCACGGAACAACCTTCCTGTCATCCCTTCCAGGAATACAATGGGGAAAAATACCGCGATAAGTGTGATGGTAGTAGCAATAATAGCAAAAAATATCTCCTGTGCTCCCTCAAGCCCCGCTTGTTTGGGAGTCATCCCTTTCTCAATTTTTACGTAGATATTTTCCATCATTACAATGGCATCATCCACCACCAGCCCAATGGCCAGCACAATGGCCAGCAGGGTAAGCACATTAATGGTAAACCCGGCCAGGTACATAATAAAGAATGAGCCCACAAGGGATACTGGTATTACCAGGATAGGAATGAGGGTGGTCCGCCAGTCGCGTAAAAACAGGAAGATGATAATAACCACCAGGATGAAGGCAATAAAAATGGTATTTCTTACCTCGCTAATGGATGAGCGGATATAAGTTGTATTGTCAAAACCGACCTGGAAGAAAATATCATCTGGCAAATCGCGCTGAATATGCTCCAGGCGCTCATATACCTGGTCGGCAATATCAATATGATTGCTGCCGGGCTGGGGAATTATGGCCACCCCGAGCATAGGAATGCGGTCGCGCATAAGAATACTGCGTAAATTTTCGGAAGCCAACTCGGCCCTTCCGATATCCTGGAATCGTACCACCTGGTCGCCCTCCTGCCGTATAATCAAATTGTTGAATTCGTCGGGAGAAGTTAAAAGGCCCAGAGTTCGTATGGTAAGCTCCGTAGTAGTACCTTCAATACTGCCCGAGGGGAGCTCTACATTTTCGCGGGCTATGGCATTACGTACATCCAGGGGAGTGAGATTATATCCGGCTAGTTTGGCCGGGTCCATCCACAAACGCATACTCCAGCGGCGCTGCCCCCAGATGGGAACAGAACTCACCCCGTCAATGGTTTGCAGTCGCTCCTGGAAGGTAAGCTCGGCATATTCTGATAACTCCATTAAGGAACGCCTGTCGCTTTGGATGTTGATAAACATAATAGGACTGGCATCGGCATCAGCCTTGGAAACAATGGGCGGATCCACATCGCGGGGCAACTGGCGCATAGCCTGGGAAACCTTATCCCTAACATCATTGGCTGCGGTTTCCATATCTACGCTAAGCTCAAACTCAACGGTAATATTACTTCCTCCCTGACGGCTGACACTGGTAATGTTACGAATGCCGGGCACAGCATTGATAGCTTGCTCAAGGGGTTCGGTAACCTGAGCATCAATCACATCGGAGTTGGCACCGGGATAAGAAGTTCTCACGGAAACTATCGGGGGGTCTACACTGGGAAATTCACGAACCCCCAGAAACGTCATACCAATCAACCCAAAAAGCAGGATGACGATGGTAAATACCGTTGCCAGAACAGGGCGTTGAATACTTATAGATGAAAGACTCATGTTGGCTGAATTTTCTAATTAATTTTATCAATAGTCAATGGCATACCCTGGCGCAGCTGCAGGATACCTGTTGTTACCAGGGTATCACCGGGCTCAAGCCCTGACGTTATCTGCACCTGATCTTCCGTACGCATGCCAGTGGTAACCACTTTAGACTCTGCCCTTCCACCACGGTAAACGAATATCCGGTCTCCATCCATTTCAGGTATGAGGGACTCTGAAGGTATAGCAATAGCGTCGGGCAACTCCCGCAGGTCAATTTGTATGGATACAAACCTACCCGGCTTGATGCGTGATTGCGGATTACTGAATAAGGCACGTACCAGGATATTGCGGGTACGAACATCTACTTTGGGTTCCACGGCATAAACCTGTGCACTGAAGGGATCGGCATATCCATCCAAAATAAAACTAATGGGTAGACCTGGAATTACTTCGTCGCCATAGCGCTCGGGAACTGCAAATTCAATTTTCAAGGGATTACTTTTGACAAGACGGGCAATGGGGGTTTGTGTGCCCACGAAACTTCCTTCACTCACATGACGCAATCCAATGATTCCATCAAAAGGAGCTCGCATTTCGGTTTCGGCGATACGGGCTTCCAGCAGCATCATGTCGGCTTCCAGCGATTGCAGCTCGGTAGTGGCCTGATCGTAGGCTTCCTGGCTGATGGCATCGCGTGAAAGAAGGGTTCGTTGTCTGAATTCTCTTTCTTCGGCAAGCTTCTTTTGCGCCTGCAGCTTTAACAACTGCGCCTGCAAGGGCCTGTCGTTAATTTTTGCCAGTAGCTGCCCTTTTCTCACGGCAGTGCCTTCATCGAAATTGATATTAACAATTTTACCGGAGGTTTCAAAGGAAAGCTCTACCTGCTCATCAGGAATCAATGTTCCTGAGCTGTTGATTTGCTCAACAAGTTTTATGGGTTTGATAATCAAGGCCTCCACATTTAAAGCCTGAGGTCCTGCAGAGCGTACCATTTCCGGTTCAGCAGAAGTTCCACCCACCAATGGCGCAAGTTTGGGGTAAAAAATAATTCCTGCCAGCACCAGAATCAATGCGGCATAAAAGAAGGGTTTTAGTTTTTTGTTCATAGCAATACAATATGGAAATTTCCGGCTTGGGAAAGCAATTTATATGATAACAACTCAAGGCACAATCTGTTTTTGCTTACAGAATTTATCCCCGATGTATTTCAGCAACTATTTTAATCGAAAAGGTATATGAATAATGGCTTTAAAGAGCAGTCAAAAGTAATTATATTCAATTACAGGGTATTGCTAATTAATCTTAAAAGGATTATGAAAAGAAGTGAATCACGTATTCGTGTGTTTTAAAAGTTCCTTACGCCAGGTTATATTTGGTTATATTTGCATTGATAGCCAAGGCGGTAAGCGCTACATCTTATCACTCATATAAATCTAATAATAAAACACTTACAGCCTTTAACCGCCAATTAAAGCAACTTCTTCCCTGTCATGCTTTTCCTTCATCAAATCTTCATCTAATCTTCATTTTTATTGCCTAATTTTGTATAGTTACAATAAATATAAGACGGCAAAACCTGCATATCTTCAACTATCAACTATCATGAAAGCAACTACAGTAATACTCATCCTTTTCTTTTCTTTCTTTACTTCAGTGGCCGCTTTTGGCCAAAGTAAAGAGACAGAGAAAAAAGAACAGCAAAAGGAAGAAGCTACCAGCACCACAGAGCTCCAGCCCGAACAACCCGAAAAAGCGCAACAGGAAACAGAAAAAACTCAAAACCCGGAAAATGAAAGCGAAGTTAAACGTGTAGCTCCTGACCGGAAAAATCAATCAGAGCGCGAACGCCCCTCAGCGCGCCCTCAAAGAGGTGCCAGGCCTGAAATTGTAAGGCCTGGGGAAGGAAGACGTCCTGCCGGTGCCGGAAGGCCCAGAGGTGCCGGAAGACCCGGAAGAAACTAAACCCATTGCGCCACACCTTAACGCCATAACACAGTGAATATAAAGAAAATCATATTGCTTTTTGCCGTAACGCTTTTTAGTGCTGGTTTAATACGGGCAAGTCAAACGGAACCTACTGACAGCCTTATTGGGGAGCGAACTCCTTTTTTCAGCCCCGTTAACCATTCTGTATTTGCAGGTCTCGGATTCGGTAACGACCTGATTTACAATACATCAAGCCTGTCCGACAACCAACCCTTTTTCTCCACCGACTTCATGTATGCATTCAGAGGCAACCTTTGGACCGCGCTAACCCTTTATAACCTGCCCGGACAAACCCCTAATATTCCTTTTTATGATATCTCTGCCGGCTACAGACATGTTTTCAATGATTACCTGGATGCATCGGCATCCTTTTCTTCTTACCATAGTTCCGCCAACCTGGATGAAAGCTATTATGACAGTTTTCAGTACCTCCGCCTAAGCGCTGGACTAGACTGGGTTTACATTTATACAAGAGCCACATTGGGCAGAATTCTTGAAGAAGGCAGTGGGTTTTATTTCTATCTGAAAAACTCGCATTTTATATCTACACGCAACAAAGGCAGCGAAAACTATTTCACCTTCGACCCCAACATCAACATGCTATTTGGCAATCATACGCAAATAATTCCCCGCATTCACGGAGGAGGCAATATACCCGGCTCTGGCCCCCAAGCCGGAGGAGGAGGTCCGGGAAGACCCGGTGGTGGCACTACCTTACCTGAAGAAGAACAAAATGAATACCATGACAAATTTACCCTGATGCGTATTGAACTATCTGTGCCTGTATCCTGGAATTTCCGTGACTTTACCATGGAAATTGAACCCCTGCTTGCTATACCCGCCTTAAATGACGAAACCTACGCTGCATCCAACGGTTTCTTTATTTTCCTGAATGCATATTACCGGATATT
>SLOR01000344.1 GCA_007132395.1 Bacteroidales bacterium | reverse complement strand
TCAAAGAAAAAGCTGCTGACATACTCAATAAAGGTCTTGAACTTTCATTTACCGATAAGATAAAAGGCGGTTTCAAAATCGGTCCTAAAGATGGTGGATACCTTATCAGCTTTACCGACGAAGACTTCGATAACTTCTTCCGCGCTTATATGCGCCCCCGCCTCATTGAAATGCTTTACGAAACCAAGTAATATTTCTATACTGTTGCGCACTAAAAAAGAAAATACACAATGAACATGGACTTCCACAACAGCAATCATCAACTGCTAATGTGTTCAGGTCCTGTTGTTGTTTTACGCAACCTACAGAAAGAAATAGATTCAGAAATTAAAAAAGGATAGCAAGTGAAGCGAAAATATTATTACCTGGTAGCAGGCCTGCAGGATATAACACTGGACATACACAAGCTCTCAATGGGGCAGGTGGAGTTTCGGCAGGAGTTGCAAACGGAAGTGCATCCGCAAGATTTCAAACTGGTAGAAAAGCTGTTTCTCCCCTACGACAACAAGAACCTTCTGAGCTTATTGGAGAAAAAAGAAGAAGCATGGGAAGATAAAGGCAATTTTTCCCGCGAGCAGCTGGAAGAAAGCATTAAAGAACCCACCGGTGAGCTGCCGGCTTATATGAATCGTTTCATCCTGTCTTTTAAAGACGACGATCCGGTTTACCCCAATATGAGCCCCGAAAATCAGCTTACCTCACTTTTCTACGAACATGCACTTTCATTGGAAAATGAATTTTTGGCCAACTGGTTCCGCTTTAATCGCGACCTCAATAACCTGATTACAGCGCTGGTTTGCCGCAAATACGATATCCCCTACGAGTTTCAGATAATTGGTAAGGATGAGCTTTCTGAGTCCATCAAAAAGAGCCATGCCCGCGATTTTGGGCTAACGGCCGAAATACCCTATATGGACGACCTGCTCAGCATCGCCAAAGAAGACGATGTGCAGTACAGGGAGAAAGCCATTGACCAGCTTAAATGGAATTACCTGGAAGAAGCTACTTTCTTCGAATATTTTACCATAGATAAAATCCTGGGCTTCATGCTGAAGCTGGGAATGGTAGAAAGATGGCTGGCTCTGGATACCGACCACGGCATGCAATTGTTTGAAGAATTGCTCCAGGAATTGAAATCTAGTTATGAATTACCCGAAACATTTACTGAAAAATAAATATGTATGAGCACAATAGGTAAGGTAACAGGAATTATTGCCAACCTTGTAATTGTTGAGACCCAGGATCGTGTGGCACAAAACGAAATTTGTTTTATCAAACACGATGATACCCGCCTTATGGCCGAGGTTATCAAGATTATGGGTAGCAAGGTGTATGTTCAGGTGTTCGAAAGCACACGTGGCCTTAAGGTTGGTTCCGAAGTAGAATTTGCCGGACACATGCTTGAGGTAACCCTCGGGCCCGGGCTGCTGTCGAAAAACTTTGACGGTCTGCAAAACGACCTGGATAAAATGACAGGCGTATTCCTGAAAAGGGGAGAATATACCGAGCCCCTGGAAAACGACAAGGAATATGAATTTGAACCCATTGCAAAAGCAGGTGATACTGTTGTTGCCGGCGACTGGCTGGGCGAAGCAAAAGAAAACTGGATCGGCCATAAAATCATGGTACCTTTCGTTTTCACAGGAAAATACACCGTGAAAAGTGTTACTGAAAAGGGTTCTTATAAAATTAATGACACCATGGCTGTGCTTACCGACAAAGACGGTAAGGAGCACAAGGTAACCATGGTGCAAAAATGGCCCGTAAAGGTTCCCATCAGGGCCTATACCGAAAAGCCACGACCCTTCAAGGTGCTGGAAACTGGTGTACGTGTATTCGATACCCTTAACCCCATTGCTGAGGGAGGTACCGGATTTATTCCCGGGCCTTTCGGTTCCGGTAAAACGGTTCTGCAGCATGCCCTTTCCAAGCAGGCCGAAGCCGACCTGGTAATCATCGCTGCCTGCGGTGAGCGTGCCAACGAGGTTGTGGAAATCTTTACCGAATTCCCCGAGCTGGACGACCCCCGCACCGGACGTAAGCTTATGGAGCGTACCACCATTATTGCCAATACCTCCAACATGCCCGTTGCGGCACGTGAGGCATCGGTTTATACTGCCATGACCATTGCCGAGTATTACCGCTCAATGGGCTTGAAGGTGTTGTTGCTTGCCGACTCTACCTCACGCTGGGCACAGGCATTGCGCGAGATGTCAAACCGTATGGAAGAGCTCCCCGGACCCGACGGATTCCCCATGGACCTTCCCGCTATCATCTCCAACTTCTACTCAAGAGCAGGCTTTGTGTTCCTGAATAATAGCGAAACAGGGTCTATTACCTTTATTGGTACTGTATCGCCCGCGGGTGGTAACCTCAAAGAGCCCGTAACGGAATCTACCAAGAAGACAGCACGCTGCTTCTACGCTCTTTCTCAGCAAAGGGCCGATAGTAAGCGTTATCCGGCCATCGACCCCATCGAAAGTTATTCCAAGTACCTGGAATATCCTGAGATTGTTGAATACCTCAACAAGCAAAATGGTGAAAACTGGACCAAAAATGTTCTTTTTGTAAAAGATGCTTTGCTCAGAAGTAAGGAAGTGTACGAACAAATCAACATTCTGGGCGACGATGGTGTGCCTTTGGATTACCATATTACCTACTGGAAAGGTGAGGTAGTTGACTTTGTAATTTCTCAGCAGGATGCTTTCGATAAAATCGACCAGCGCTCTGAGTTCAAGAGGCAACGCTACATGCTTGAAAAGGTTGTGGATGTGTTGAAGATGGATTTCAAATTCGATTCTTTTGAAGAGGTAAACCCCTACTTCAAAAATCTCATCAACCAGTTTAAGCAAATGAACTATTCGGAATTTGAAAGCGAAGAGTTCCAGAATAATGAAAAAGAACTTGAAGTAATAATCCAAGAAAGAAAGGTAGCATAATGGAAAAGGATACGAAAGCATTTCAGCGTATATATACCAAACTGTTTCAGCTGACCAAGGCTACAGTTTCCCTGCATGCCACCGGCATTGGTAATGAGGAACTTGCCATTGTAGATGGCCGCCTGGCGCAGGTTGTGAAAATTATGGAAGACGTAGTTACCCTGCAGGTATTTGCCGGTACCGAAGGTATTGCCAACGATGCAGAAGTAATATTCACAGGCAAGGCACCTACCCTTAAAGTGGGTGAAGGCCTTGCCGGAAGATTCTTCAACGCTTATGGTGAGCCCATCGATGGTGGAGAAATCATGGGTGAAGAAATTGAAATTGGCGGACCCAGTGTAAACCCCGTGCGTCGTAAGCAGCCCTCTGAGTTTATCGCCACCGGTATTGCCGGTATCGACCTGAACAACGCACTGGTAACCGGGCAGAAGATTCCCTTCTTCGCCGACCCCGACCAGCCCTTTAACCAGGTAATGGCCAACGTGGCACTGCGTGCCGAAGCCGACAAAATTATCCTGGGAGGTGTAGGTCTCTCCAATGATGATTACCTGTATTTTAAAAGTGTTTTTGACGAAGCAGGAGCACTTGACCGCATTGTTGGTTTTATCAATACTACAGAAAACCCCCCCGTTGAGCGTCTGCTGGTGCCCGATATGGCACTGTCGGCAGCGGAGTATTTCGCTGTGGAAAAAGGAGAGAAGGTACTGGTACTGCTTACCGACCTTACCCTCTATGCCGATGCACTGAGTATTGTATCTAACCGTATGGACCAGATTCCCTCCAAAGACAGTATGCCCGGTTCGCTCTATTCCGACCTGGCGCGCCTGTACGAAAAGGCGGTACAGTTCCCTGATGGTGGTTCAATTACCATTATCGCGGTAACTACCCTTTCCAGTGGTGACATTACCCACGCCATTCCCGACAACACCGGATATATTACCGAGGGCCAGCTCTTCCTGCGTAAGGACTCTGACATTGGTAAAGTAATCGTTGACCCCTTCCGCTCACTGTCGCGTTTGAAGCAGCTGGTTATAGGCAAGAAAACCCGGGAAGACCACCCGCAGGTGATGAATGCAGCCGTGCGTCTTTATGCCGATGCCGCCAACTCCAAAACAAAGCTGGAGAATGGTTTCGACCTTACCGACTACGACGAGCGTACACTGGAATTTGCACGCGCTTATTCAGAAAAACTTCTTGCCATTGATGTTAACGTGGAAGTTGAAGCCATGCTGGATACTGCATACGAACTCTTCTCCAAGCATTTCTCTCCTGTAGAGGTAGGCCTGAAGCAGGAATTCGTAGACAAGTACTGGAAGAAGTAGGTAGTGATAAGTGATTAGTTGAAAATTAAAAACTAAGAACAAAGAGTCACATCTGCCTCGAATTTTAAAAAGATAATTATATGGCTATAAAGTTTCAATATAATAAAACCTCTTTACAGCATCTGGAGAAGCAGCTCAAAGTCAGGGAGAAGGCCTTGCCTACCCTGAAGAATAAAGAGGCTGCCCTGCGTGTTGAAGTGAAGAAGGCCAAAACGGAAGCCGAGCGGCTGGAAAAACTCATCCGCGATAAAATGCGCAAGTACCAGCAGGTAGTTGAGCTGTGGGGTGAGTTTGACAATGAACTGGTTACCGTTGATGAGGTGGATTTGTCGGTAAAAAAGATTGCCGGGGTGAAAACTCCAGTACTTGATGGGGTGGTGTTTTCAGTAAAAGAATTCAGTGTGTTCAATAAGCCTGGCTGGTATCTGGATGGTATTTCCATCAGTAAGGAGCTGGCCAAAATTGCCATTGAAAGTGAAGTCTTCAACCAGAAGATGGAGCTACTAGAACATGCCCGCCGCAAAACCACGCAAAAGGTAAACCTTTATGAAAAGGTGCAGATTCCAGGTTTTCAGGATGCCATCCGCAAAATCAAGCGATATATGGAAGATGAGGAAAACCTCTCGAAGGCTGCACAGAAAATTGTAAAATCACGTATTCAGGAAATGGAGGAAAGCCAATGATAGAGCCCATGATGAAATATTCTTTCCTTGTTTTCCATAAGGATTACACCAGCTTTCTCAGAGAAATGCGCCAGTTGGGTGTATTGCATATTATTGAGAAAGAAAAGGATATTCCTACGGAAATCAGGGATAAGTTTGAGCATATCAAAGAGGTAGGCGGCGTTTTGAAGTTCCTGTCCAGGCGAGAAGTGGAAAGAACCAAAGCGGATTGCGCTATTTCCGGTTCAGAAGCTTTTGATATCGTAAATAAGGCAATGCTTGAGCTGGAGCAGAAGCAACAGCAGCTGGCCGGTATCAAAAAAGAGGTTTCTCTGCTGGAGCCCTGGGGTAATTTTTCCAGGGAAACCATGGAGAAACTCAAGGAAAACCGCATAAAGCTGAGGTTTTATACCGTTGCTCAAAGAAAATTTGATGACAATTGGTTGCAGAAATATCCCATTGAGGTTATTTCGCTACATGCCGGACAGGTTTACTTTGTATTGCTGGAAAAAGGACATCTGACGGAGGAAATTCCTGCTGAGGAAATGCGTCCGCCCGAGAAGCCCCTTTCTGAAGTACTGCAGCAAAAGCAAAAGTTGGAAAAGGACATTGAAGAAATCAATGCCATGTTCAACAGGCATG
>SLOR01000315.1 GCA_007132395.1 Bacteroidales bacterium | reverse complement strand
TAACTACGGGGTCGTGAGATCCGGATGTTCCGGTGTAGTCACCCACCCATTCCTCCATAGGATAGGGGCAGAAAGGATTCAGCTGAACCGTTCTGGAAAAAGGCTCACTGCTTACGCCCGCATAAGTGGTTTCAACAACAGTAATTACTCCGTCATCAATAACACTTGACTGAGGGAATGTAATGTAGGCAATGCTGGAATACTCATCATCCAGCACAATGGTAGCGTTTCCTTCACTGGAGCTGGCTGTCCATTCCCATGTAGATCCTCCTCTGTAGGGTACTTCATAGCGTATAGGGAATTCGGTCAGCCCGTGGGCTGCTAGTTCAGCCGGTCCTGTAATTTGCAGTACCCTGGGAACGATTGCATCATAATCATAGTCGTCTTTATCTTCACATGCCGTAAAGACCACTGCAAAAGTCAGCATCAGAGCACTAAGTATATATAATTTTTTGATTTTCATATCAATAAAGATTTTTGTTACCAAAAGATGATTTATTAAAAGTGATAATAGGGCCTGATCCAGTCGCCACCATCAGATGTGTTAACACCATCGGCATTGTTAAAACCACCGAAGGTATAGATGGGCATCTGCAGGGTTTCAAGCTCTCTGCCCGGCACGGGATAATGCAAAGGCGTTCCTTGCTGCAGCAGGTCTCTTCTTCTCATATCGCAGAAGGGGAGCATATATCCGTTGTGGAAGAGCTCTATCTGTCTTTCGTAGAAGATAGCATCGAGTACAGCATCCAGGTTGGCAGGTACATCGGCCAGACCACCTCTTGCTTTTCTGGGGTGAGCAGGGTCGTTGAGAATAGCTGCAGCACCGCCCACATTACCTGTGTGTGCCATGGCTTCGGCTTTCATCAATTCATTATCATAAGCTCTCAGTTCGAAAAGCGGCCCGAGAGACTCACCCATAAAGTAACCTTCATCACTGGTAGAAGCAGGACTGTCGTAGCGGCTGTGACGATAGTGTGAATAGTGATACCCCCCACGTCCGGGGTTAAAGTTATTACTTGCCAGATACTGAAAGTCCGTATCCAGTCGTGCATCATCACTATCGGCCATACCTACGGGAAGGTCGGGATGGGGATCGGGGAAGTTGGGATCATCGGTTGCAAGAGCAAGACCCTGTCCGTCGGTGGGATATCTCACAAAGTAAGCGGGGTCCATCAGGTTAATTACGCGGCTGTCAACACGGCCCCAGCCGGGCTGACGCAGATACTTGATACCCAAAT
The DNA here is from genome assembly GCA_007132395.1 of Bacteroidales bacterium. Classification (GTDB taxonomy): domain Bacteria; phylum Bacteroidota; class Bacteroidia; order Bacteroidales; family UBA7960; genus SKVR01. Next base: position 4,327 of record SLOR01000315.1, on the reverse strand, counting down.
CCCACCAGGTTCCACCTTCCCATGAAAGGCCGTCGCCTATGGGTGCAAAATCAGCAGTAATACCATTTTCGGTATGGGTAAGTACATCCTGCCATGTGTAAATATTGGTCCAGCTTAAATCATTTTGTGCTGCATTTCTAGCCGCAAGTATAAGGAAACGGGCTATGTAAGAGTTTGCCAGTTGTGCAATATACGTGTTGTTCATAGTAAGTCCTGGCATTGTTGAAGATCCCCACTGGAAAGTGTTGTTTCCGGCAATGGAGATGGCTGCTTTCAAATCATCGATAGCAGCTTCCATCACCTCGTTCCAGGGTTGCATCTCAAGGGTAAGGAGGTCACTTTCTTCTGTTACTACAAAAGCCTTGTCGAAAGTAAGGGCCAACTGACCAAGGGTTAGCCCCCTGATTAACAATGAGCTGGCAATAACCATTGGGTTATCTGCCCCGTTAAGGCCAATTTGCATTCCGTCAACATTTACAGCAAATAATGCATCGTTTACCTGTGATATGGTGGCATAGCCATCGTACCATACAGATTCTGTCATATCGCTGTCGTTGTAGGAGGGGTCATTGTTCCATGCAACACGGGGTTCGCGTGAGTTGTCAAGCCAGCCAAAGTTACCCCAGCTGGCAGAGCTATGGTCAGCAGCAACAGATGCAGTCATATGAATGTTGTACTGCTTGAAGGTTGTCCAGTACTGATAGAAGGACGACTGCACAACACCTCTCACGTCAGCGGGCGTGGCCAGTACATCGGCCATAGATGGGTTGTTGAGGTTCTCCACTTCGAGCTCCTCGCAACTCCACATCCCCAAAGACAGGACAGTGAATAGTGCAGCTAACTTAATATTTACAATATATTTCTTCATTTGATTTCTGTTTTGGAGTTACTTAAAAATTAACTTCTAAGCTGAATGTATAGGTTCTGAAGTTGGGGTAGTTGAACATGTCAATCATGAAGTTAGTAGTATTTGAGTTACCATAGTCAACCTGAGCTACTTCAGGATCCCATCCGCTATACTTAGTGAAGGTAAGCAGGTTTCTTCCGATTACACCAAACTTAATATTCTGCATAAACCCAAGGTTCGCCCTGGTTAAAGCAGCATTATTAAAGGTGTAGTACAACGAAACTTCTCTTAACTTCACGAAGGTACCATCTTCAACGAAGAAAGAGTTGGGCTCATTGATTCTGTAGAAATCGTAATAATAAGCAGCTGTTTTCTTCTGGTTGGGATCTTTTCCTGCCTGGTCAAAGTCACCATGCCTTTCATCCCTGTATAGCCACTGCTTGGTTTGGTTATACACCTGGCCACCTTGTTTCCAGTGCCACAGCATATTGAGGTTAAGATTTCTGAAGGTAAATGAATTAATCAGGGAAAGGTTAAAGTCGGGGTTCATATCGGCAATCTGAACGAATGCTTCATCTCCGTTTTCGTCAAGCAGGCGAATAGGTCTTTCCAGCCTTGTACCTTCGGAACCGGCAAGTACCACGTAGCCGTCAGCGTTAACAATAAAATCATTAATGGTTTGCCCTGCGGGAAGCTGATTCGACATTTGCTCCAAAGAAGTAACCCAATCGCCACCATACATAATACCATAAGGTTCTCCTGCTTTCACATAGAACACCTGCAGTGCGTTAATGGTAGGTCCGGTACGGAATGGAGGAGCATTCATGCTGGTGATTTCCTGAGATATTCTATCAAAGTTTACTCCCATTCTCCACCTGAGGTTACGCTGGTTGAGCAGCATGGCACTCAGCTGTACTTCAAGGGCTTTGGCCTCAATATCAGCAGCATTTTGCCACTGGAATGAAAAACCTGAAGCGGCAGGCAGGGGAACATTTAGAAATGCACCCTCGGTTTTAATATTGGCGTAAGTAACTTCCAGGTCAAACATATTAAGGAACTCAGCATTCAAACCAAATTCAAGCTCGGCAGTTTCACTGGGCCTGAGGTCTTTGTTACCGATGGTTTGTTTACTGATACTACCCTGACTCACACTGTAGTTTTCGTACTGGTAGTTGAATCCGGGCCTGATACCTGAAATACCGTAAGAGGCTCTCAACCTGAGCTCACTGAATCCGGGAATATCAAATTCTTCTGCCACACGATAGGCACCACTAATCCTGTAGTAAGGATTCCAGCGCTCGTTTTCACCAAACAAAGATGAACCGTCCATGCGGAATAGGGCAGAAATAATATATCTGTCAAGATAATCCATATCCGCGATTGCCAGGTAGTTTCGTGCACGGGTTTCAATTCGTGAAGAGCCCACCACTTTTTCGCCGGAAATAGCGTTAAGGGTTTGTATATTGGCAACTACCAGGTCGGCAGCGTCCACAAAGAAGGATTCAGAAAGGAAGCCTTCGTAGATGTAGCTTGCTCTTGCCCTCAGTGAGAGGTCACCAAAGTCTTCATCCACATTGGCTGTTAAGCTGAACACGTTGCTTAGCCCTTCGTAGGAGTTTTTATATAATCGGCCTTGCGTGGCACTCTGACTGGTATAAAAACCTTTGGGCTGATAAGTTTCGCGATAGTTATTGAAACGCTCAAGGCTGTAATTGGCATTGAATGATAACCAGTCGGTAGCAAAGTAGTTACCCTGTATGCTTTGCAGGATATTTCTTCTGAGCAGGGTCTGGTCCTGATAATAGAGTGCATGCAGGGGGTTACCATTGTCATCCTGCCAGTGATTGGGATGGATATAATAACTTGGTAATGCAAATCCATCGGGTGCATCCATCTCCAGATCGGTATCGGGGTCGAAGAAAAGCATATCGAAGAATGCTGAACCTTGTCCACCACCCCATCCTTCAGTAAAACGACCGTCGGCTACATCTATTCTGTTTTGTGCTACCAGTGAGGTCATGGCGAAAGAGATATTGTCGCCAAACCAGTGGTCGGCGTTCAAACGGAAGTTCTGGCGGTTGTTACCTTTGGTATTCCATACAATACCGCTATTGGCAGAATTTTCAAAAGAGGTAAAAATCCGGGTTCTTCCGGCATTGTGTGCCACACCCACATAGTTGGTGTAGAACGTCCCATCCTGAAAAATTCTATCCTGATGGTCATTGGTAAAGGCAAAGGGATTGTCGGCATATCCGTCAAACTTCACGGTCCGGTTACCTTCAATACGGATATCCTGTCCGCCAGCATATCCATCAGGATAAGTTATACCGGCGTATTTGGTGAAGGTAGAATAGTTTTGCCAGTCACCGGCCAGGTTGTAATGGTGACTCATGTTGAGGGGTACTTTACTGGGAAGGCTTGACATCCCATACTCATTCCTTACGCGGATAGCGGTAGTACCTTCACGGGCGTGGCCCCCACGGCGGGAAGTAATAACAATAACACCCGCACCGGCTCTTGAACCATACAGGGCAGAGGCAGCGGCACCTTTTACAACCTCCATGTTTTCAATATCGTCCATGTTAATGTCGGCCAGGTCGCCTTCCATCATTACCCCGTCAAGGATAATAAGAGGAGCCTGATCGCCAAATATAGAAGTAGATCCTCTCAGACGGATACCTGCAGCTTGGCCGGGGTTACCACTGGCCTGCACTACGGTTACACCTGATACTTTACCCTGCAGTGCAGTAGAAGCACTGGTGGCCGGGATAGCCTGCAGTTGTTCGGCACTCACCTGGTTTACCGTAACACTCATCTTGTTCCTGGGGGTTGCACCGGCAACCCCGGCTGTGATGATAACCTCCTGCAGGGTTGCGATATCCTGCGTCATGGCTACATCCACAACAGTACGGTCTCCGGGTACAATCTCCTCGGTGGTCATACCGATGAAGGAGAATACCAGAACACCACCTGCGGGAACATTGATTTCATAACGACCATTGGCATCAGTAATGGCACCAATGGTGGTACCCTTAACCATAACAGTTACTCCGGGAAGAGAGGAGCCATCCATCATGTCGGTAACGATACCTGTTACCCGCCTTTCCTGGGCATAAAGGCTATTGCCCACAAGACCCAGGATAACGAAAAAAATCAAACAAATTCTCTTCATGTTGTTTTTGTTTTTGTTAGTAATTAAAATTGGTTTTTGGGTTTTTAACTGTCCGAAAACAGCCTTATAATTTGTAAATATATAAATTCTGTTACACTTTACTAATTTTTAGTTAAATTTTTTTAGAAATAGGCGTCCCTCTTCAGTGGTTGATATTGTTTGTTTTAGTGCAATACTGCATTCAAATGCTTTTTCAGTTTTTCGTCTTATATTGTCATTTTTTTATGAAATAAATTATTATTGTCCGGTTAAACCATTTTTATAGTTACGGGGTTCTTCGCTTCACTGCGTTACACTCAGAATGACAG
>SLOR01000226.1 GCA_007132395.1 Bacteroidales bacterium | reverse complement strand
TACCAACGAACGCAGAACCATGTTCAGCCAGAACAGCAAAAAATACAAACTGCCACTCTTTTATGTAAACCAGGTAGGCGCGCAGACTGAATTGGTTTTTGACGGAGGCTCCATGGTGATAAACGCCAAAGGTGAAATCCTCCGCGAACTGGAAAACTTCAAGGAAGACCTTCAGGTTTTTAACCTCGAAACCCTGGGCAACATGCATGGTGAAAAGCCAGCTTCTGAGCCAGACACAGCCAACAAAACCACCAATATCTATCAGGCGCTGGTGCTGGGGGTAAAAGATTATTTCGGAAAGATGGGATTTGAAAAAGCCATCCTGGGACTTAGCGGAGGGATTGATTCTGCGGTAACCATGGTCATTGCAGCCCATGCCCTGGGAGCCAAAAACGTGCTGGGAGTACTTATGCCCGGCCCTTTCAGCTCCGATCATTCCGTAACGGACGCGCGCCATCTGGCCGAAAACCTGGGCTGCCCCTATCATACCCTGTCTGTTTCGGAAACCACCCAAACCTTTGAAAAAAACCTGAAACCATTTTTTGGCGATTTGCCTTTTAACATAGCAGAGGAAAACATACAGGCACGTGCCCGGGCAGTTTACCTGATGGCGCTGTCTAACAAATTTGGACATATGCTGCTCAACACATCCAACAAAAGCGAAGCAGCAGTAGGTTACGGCACCCTTTACGGGGATATGTGCGGAGGATTATCCGTGCTGGGCGATGTGTATAAAACCGATGTCTTTAAACTGGCACAATATATTAATCGCGAGCAGGAAATCATTCCTGTGAACAGCATTATCAAACCTCCCAGTGCCGAGCTTCGACCTGACCAGAAGGATTCTGACTCCCTGCCCGAGTACGATATACTTGACGAGTTGCTGTATCAATATATTGAAGAGCAAAAAGGCCCGGAAGAGCTTATCAATGACGGCTTTGACAAAAGCCTGGTGCAAAGGGTGCTGAAACTGGTCAATAACAGTGAATACAAGCGATTTCAGACGGCACCCATCCTGCGCGTTTCACGCAAGGCTTTCGGAGGGGGAAGAAAAATGCCTCTGGTGGCCCGATATTTCTAAAGTCTTTCCAAACAGATTAAGGACTATTCTAAAAATGATAAAGGCAGTCGCTGATAACAACGACTGCCTTTACTATATCCGGGCAAAAAGTAAAACTTGCCAGTAGTAAATTATAAACTACTGCATATTTGCATTGATGGCTTCCACCGACTTGATTTCAGGAATGGCTTTTTTCATTGCCTGCTCCACACCTGATTTCAGGGTCATGGTGCTCATAGGGCAAGAGCCGCATGCGCCAAGCAATTCAACATTTACCACGTTATCTTCAGTAAGTTCCACAAAACGGATATTGCCACCATCAGCCTGCAGGTAAGGACGAATCTGGTCAATCACGTTTTCTACTTTCTTTATTAATTCAGCATTTTGAGTATTTGACATAGTACATTGTTTTTAAGGGTGTAAATTTATTTTTATTATTGATTTTCTGTTACGAGAGATTCTTTGATAGCACGGGCATTTTCCACGGAAATTTCGCGGGCCAGTTGCTGTGCCACCTGGTCAAAATATGTTTTTGCAGGATTGCTGTTGTCAAGCACGGCGGGTACGCCGCTATCGCCCGACTGGCAAACGCTTTGCACCAGAGGTATCTGCCCCAGAAAAGGCATGTTGGTTTCTGCGGCAAGTTCCTTACATCCCTCTTTGCCGAAGATGAAATACTTATTATCGGGCAACTCTTCAGGAGTAAACCATGCCATGTTTTCTACCATCCCCAGCACCTTAACCTTCACCTTGTCATTCTCAAACATGGATACTGCTTTACGTGCATCGGCAAGGGCCACCTTTTGCGGGGTACTTACCACCACGGCACCGGTGAGTTGAAGCGTTTGCGACATGGACAGGTGAATATCTCCGGTTCCGGGAGGCAAATCGATGAGCAGGTAATCCAGTTCACCCCACTGCACATCGGTAAAGAGCTGTTTAAAGGCAGCAGAAGCCATCGGTCCGCGCCATATTAAGGCCTTGGATGCATCCACAAAAAACCCGATAGACATTACCTTTACCCCGTATTTTTCAAGGGGGAGCACTTTTGTCTTACCGTTTTCATCCACAGCTAAAAGCTCCTGGTTCTCTGCACCAAACATGATGGGTACCGAAGGCCCGTAAATATCTGCATCCACAAGACCTACGCTGGCTCCGGTTGCCGCGAGCGATACTGCCAGGTTGGCCGCCACGGTAGATTTGCCCACCCCGCCTTTGCCACTGGCAATAGCCACGATGTTTTTCACACCTGGCACAAGGGGTTCATCGGCAACTCTTTTGGTGGTGACTTTCGATTCAAACGATATTTCTATTTCTGCACCGGCATCCACGTTATCTTGGATGCTGCGAATGCAGGCTTTTTGCATGCTATCCTTGAAAGGGCATGCAGGAGTGGTGAGTAGTATTTTAAAAGATACTTTGCGGCCCGCAACCCGGAGATCTTTTATCATCCCCAGGCTAACCAGGTCTTTTTTGAAGTCAGGCTCGATGACCTGTCGCAACGCATCCAACACATTATCAACGTTTAAAGACATAATTCTTATTTAGATTAAATTTGTGTAAAAATAAGAAAAATTTCAGTTGTGACAATGCAAACAATGTTAACGCGGGATCAATGTCAGAGAAGTTCGAGAGAGGGATCCCAAAAGTGTAGCTGAAAAGCCTGAATTTGGTCATCAAACACCTTAATGCCTTCACTTTCCAGTAACTGCTGCATGATGTCGGGGCTGCCGAAATGATGTTTGCCGGTAAGCTGCCCGTTGCGGTTTACCACGCGATGGGCTGGAATTTGGGGGTCGTAGGTATGCGACTGATTCATGGCCCATCCTACCATGCGCGACGAACCGGCACTGCCCAGGTAACGGGCAATGGCGCCATAGGAGGTAACCCTGCCATAAGGTATCAGTTTCACCACCTCATACACCTTCACGAAAAAAGATGTTTCCATGACCATTGATTTTGTGCTGTGGGGTAAATGCCCGGACTCTTACGATACCAGGTAAGATACCTGATCCAGCTTAAATTCCATAAAAGAAATTTTATCCCCCTTTTCAAGGAATATGCTTTCATAATAAGTTTGCACCGATAACACCAACGGCTCAACATTACCGGGATTGCCATACAAGTCGGAAGTAGCATGCACCACCTCCAGATTGTTTTCACTGGCCACTTCAAGGGTATAATCAAAGAAATGTCTGTTGTCTGTTTTCAACATTACCGAGCCACCCTTTTTCAGGAACCCTTTGTAAATGTTCTGAAAGCGAAGCGATGTAAGTCTTTTCTTTTCTTTGGGCTTATTGAGTTGGGGGTCGGGGAAAGTGACCCAAATGCCCGATACTTCGTCTTTAGCGAAAAAGCAGTGGAGATGTTCGGCCTGTACACGCAGAAAGCCCACATTGTGCATGGCGTTTTCCATGGCAGATTTGGCGCCGGTCCACAGGCGGTTACCCTTGATATCTATCCCGATAAAATTATATTGCGGATAAGCCTTAGCCAGCCCAATGGTATATTCTCCTTTTCCGCATCCTATCTCCAGGATAATGGGGTTGTCGTTATGAAAGAAATTTTCTCCCCATTTTCCCTTGAGGTGGAAATCGCTCACAGGATAAGTATATTCGGGCTGAACCACATTGGGGAAAGCGTTGATTTCAGCGAACTTACGGTGTTTATTTTTAGGCACTTGGGGTATTCAGATTTTGAAGGTAGTACAACAAATTAACGGTGAAGAATCCATGCATTATCATTGACTTCTTTGGCACGGGCCAGTTCACGTTCGGCTTCCTGCAGGTCGTAATAGTAGCCATAGGAAACACGGTAAAACCCCTGGCGGTTTAGGGGAAATACGCTGGCGGTGCGGGCACCTTTGGAGCGCAGGTCTTCGGCAAGGATTAATGCGCTATGTTCTTCTTCAAAGCTACCCACAATGATATAAAAAACGGGGCGACCTCTTTCGGGGGCAGGGGGCGCTACGGTAGGATCGAAGGGTGCTTCTTCAACAACAACTTCTTCTCTTGCGGCAAGGGGAGCTTCTTCTGCAGGTTCAGCCAGTGGTTCTCTTGCTTCAACAACTCTTTCAGGTGTAGCTTTCTCTCTTTCAAAGAAAACAGATTTGCTGCCGAAAATATATTCGTAGTTAAGGGCCAGGATGATAATGATGATAAGCAAAGGCACCACGGTAAGCGCCACCCACTTGAGTGCAGGGGGCAATCCTTCTTTGGCACGGGGCTCAGAAGCAGGAATGCTTGCAGCACCGCGACGGGGCTCTGCCGATTTCTGAACAGGAACAGCAGGAGCCTGCTCCACCTTACTGGCAGGTTCAAAAGGTTTCTTCTCCTCTACGGGTTCAGGTTTTTGTTCTTTTACCGGAATGCCTGCATTGGCTTCTTCCATCACCTTGTCCAGTTCTGTTTTGGCTTCCTCTTCCGATTTTTTTGCAGGTTCCTTAACGCTGGTCATCCCCATGGAATCACTCAGGTAATTAATGGACGTATCAGGTTCAAAAACGATGGAACCGGCTTCGTTCATAGAGAATACACCTACCTTTTCCAACTCTACCTTTTTGCCCGATTTAAGGGAATTTTGCATTTCAGACACAAAAGTGCTCACAAACTCCTTGGCTTTGAGGCTGGTAATATCTTCCTGCTTGGCAATATACTCGGTAAGCAAACCGCCACCAGATTTATTGGCCGCATTAAAAGCAATCACCTTGGAAGGCGACTCTACCTTTTTAAGTTCCGGAACAAATTTCGCAGGGATATACTTTGTGGAAAACTCCCCAATCTCGGGAAGAATAACAAAATCGTTTTCAAATAACAATTCGCTAATGTACTTGCCTATTTTCATAATTGCAGCGTTTTGTGTTAGTCTGTATGTTGTATTTTCTTTATTTTCAATACTTTACCCAAACCACAGTTTCACTTCAGCAAGCTGAACAAACTGTATTCGGAGCAGATAATTTTTTGCATCACAGGGTTATACGCAATAATTTCAGCTAAGTTATAAAAAAGTATGCAAAAAAATTTATTGCATACTTTTTTACAGTTACATCCTGCATGTCGGGGTAATCATAATATTTTTTTCAAATCCTCAGGTGTATCTATTGAGAGGGATTCCAGCTCTGTAACGTGGGTGGAGATGGCAAAGCCATTTTCCAGCCAGCGCAACTGCTCCAGGCTTTCGGTTTTTTCCAGCTGCGAGGGCGTGAGTGTGGTAATCTGCTTCAACACCCCCATCCTGTAGGCGTACATCCCGATATGTTTAAAATACGTATTGTTCACCAGCCAGTTGTCCTTTTGGGTACCCCGGCAAAAAGGGATGGGCGACCTGCTGAAGTACAATGCATTGCCATTGGCGGCTCTCACTACCTTCACCACATTCTCATTCCACAAATCCTGCGGGTTAGTAATGGGCTTTATAAGGGTTGCAATGCGTGTTGCGGCATTATCAAACAATTTGCAAATCATATCAATCTGCGCAGGGTGAATAAAGGGCTCGTCGCCCTGGATATT
>SLOR01000294.1 GCA_007132395.1 Bacteroidales bacterium | reverse complement strand
TCAATACGGTATGTATAGTGATTGAATCGGAAAGTGATTCCGTTTTGCAATACAGTCGCAACGCTACCTTTCATCGTAACCTGATTCAGCAGCCTTTCTCACCTGTAGAGATAAAACTGATTACAGAATTAGGGATTGTAAGGCATGAAAAGAAAATTCTGAAAAGGCGCTCACGTTTGTTTAGTGAAGCGGTAAATCAGAGTGCCAACAGCATCATCATAACCAACCCCCAAGGGGAAATAGAATATGTAAACCGCAACTTTGAAGAGAAAACCGGATACACACTTCAGGAGGTGCTGGGCAAACACACCCGAATATTAAAGTCAGAGCAGAACGATGACGAGGTTTATGAAAAAATGTGGAAAATTATTTCCATGGGAATCAAATGGGAAGGAGAGTTGCTCAACAAGAAGAAAAGCGGAGAACATTTTTGGGAAGAGATTACCATTAGCCCTATTACCGATGAAAACGGTAATATTTTGCATCACCTGGCCATAAAAACCGACATCTCGGACCGAAAAAAAGCAGATGACCAGGTAAGAAACAGCAAACTCATTCTGCGTGAAATTATCGACAGGGTGCCCCAGTACATTTTTATCCGCGATATAGAGAGCCGATATCATCTGGTAAACAAAGCCTTTGCAGAATTAAGGGGAAAAACGCCCCAGGAAATCAAAGGAAAAACAGAGATTGAGCTTAGTTCATCTCCCCACAAGCTGGAGGAATTCTTCGGGGAAGACCGCCGCGTAATAGAACAAAACATAGAAATTAAAGGCGAAACCGTTGTTTTTGATCCTACCCAAAACAGGGAAAGACATTTTCGGTACACCAAAGTACCATTTATTTTGCCTCGTACGGGCGAAACCGCAGTATTGAGTGTATGGACCTGTGTTACAGACCAAAAGCATAACGAGCAACAGTTAACAAGCGCCAGAGAAAAACTCCTGGATGCACAAAAACTGGCAAGCTTCGGAAACTGGTCGGTAGACATAATAAAAAATGAAGCCCAGTGGTCTGAACAGGTATATGAACAGTATGGATTACCAATTGACAAACCTGCTCCTGCCGGCGAGGAGTTTTACAACCATGTGCACCCCGACGATGTGGAGCATATAAAAATGGCCATTAAAAAAGCAAGGGATGAGGGTTATGCCAAATATGAATGCAGGGCAATAAAGCCGGGCGATCAGGACACCTATATTGAGGCTACTGTGAAACCTGTGTACACCGATGATAAGGTAACAGGCTATTTCGGCACCTCCCTCGATATTACAGCCCGCAAGCAGGTGGAGCAAGAGATGACCGCAGCCCGCAAGGAAGCCATTGCTGCCTCCAAAGCAAAGTCTGACTTCCTCTCGGTAATGAGCCATGAAATCAGAACCCCCCTCAATGCTATCATTGTAATGACAGAAATGCTGGTGCAGGAAATTAATCAGCCCGAGCACAAAGATAATTTGGAAATCCTTTACTTCTCGGCCAAGGACCTGCTGGGTATTGTAAATGACATTCTGGATTATTCGAAAATTGAAGCCGGAAAACTGGAGCTGGAAAACATTGATATTGACATCAGGGACTTTTCAAGCAAAATACTTAAAGCCAACTACCTCAGGGCCCAGGAAAAGGGAGTTTCCCTTGAGCTGGAATACGATGACTCCATCCCTGAGGTTATAACAGGTGACCCCTTGCGTATGGGGCAGATTCTCAACAATCTCTTGTCCAATGCTGTGAAGTTTACCGAAAAAGGCGGAGTAAAACTAACGGTTACCAAAAAATCTATGGATGAAGAGTCCTGCCGCATTTACTTTGGAGTAAAGGATTCTGGCATCGGCATTCACCCCGATAAAATTCACACATTATTTGAAGTATTTACTCAGGCAAGTTCTGAAACTTCCCGCAAATATGGAGGTACAGGACTTGGTCTGGCTATCGTAAAAAACCTTCTGATTGCTCATAACAGCAAAGTCCATGTGGAGAGTAAGCCGGAGGAGGGCTCCTTGTTCTGGTTTGAAATTGACTTCCCTTATAAGCTTTCCAAAGACACCCCCGACCAGGAAAAGCCCCGGGTGAAGGAATCAGGAAACCTTGAGAACGTAAAAATCATGCTGGTGGAGGATAATGCCATGAACATCATGGTGGCCAAAAAAATATTTGAAAAGTGGCGTTGTAAAATCAGTGTAGCCGAAGACGGATACATTGCCATGGAAAAGGCAACCCGCAACGACTATGATTTAATCCTTATGGATTTGCAAATGCCAGGCATTGACGGCTTTGAAACTACCCGAAAACTCCGCAAACTTTCAGAGCACTACAGCACCATGCCTATTATTGCTTTAAGCGCTGCAGCACCCCAGGAGGTTAAGGAAAAAGTGCTGCAGGCCGGAATGAACGAGTTAGTTACAAAGCCATTTAACCCCAAAGAGCTTTACAACCTTATTAAAAAATATTTACCCGATATCCCCTCTATAACTTACGAGAAGATTACCGGGGAGTCGCAAGATAACGGCGCTGACGATAAAAACAGTTCCATCGACATCCAGGTATTGGTGAAACTGCGTACCGTGCTTGACAAGAAAAACTCAAAAGCGGCCATCAATTACATTGAGCAGTTGGCCAACAAGCAGGCACTGCCACATAAATCCAACGACCTGGAAGAGATTATTGAAAGCATGAACTCCATTATACGCATCAACAAAAGTTACATCAACAATAAAAACCTGTTGATTAAGGAAATGATGTCGGATTTGAGAAAATCGCTGGATGAACTAAAAACCAAATACCAGGATTCATTTAAGTAAGCTTTGGCCAGCTGTTTAAAAATGAGAGAAAATAAGGAGTGATCTATATGCGGAAAAATAATTAGGTTTGCAAGGCAAACAATACGCATTGCATGGCATTTATCTTGAAACAAGTAAAAATTTAAATGAAAAAATATTTCAATATCCTGATCCCGTTTTTCTCCTTAATGTCTTTTAGCTTTATGGGCTGCGGCGGAGGTGAACCTTCTGGAAGGGTGCACACCCCGGCAACTGAAGCAACTCAAGCCGAATCTGCGGCATTAGAGATTCCTGAATTTAATGCCGATTCGGCCTGGGCTTTCGTTAACAGACAGGTGGCATTTGGCCCCCGGGTACCCAATACTCAGGCCCACCGTGAGTGCGGCGACTGGCTGCAGCAATCACTTGAAAGATTTGCCGATACCGTGTACGTGCAAGCCACCCGGGTGAGAGCCTATGATGGCACCATACTCAACATCCGCAACTTTATCGGCAGTTTTAAGCCCGAAAAAAACAACAGGATTTTACTCTGCGCCCACTGGGATACCCGCCCATGGGCCGATCATGACCCCAACCCCGAAAACCACTTTAAACCCTTCGATGGAGCCAATGATGGCGCCAGCGGCGTAGGTGTATTACTTGAAATAGCCCGTCTGCTCAGCAAACAGCAACCGAACCTGGGAGTCGATATTATATTTTTTGATGCTGAAGACTATGGTGAGCATGAACAGTCACGCAGGTTTGAGCGGGATACATGGGCGCTGGGAAGCCAGCACTGGGCAAAATCGCCCCACAAACCCGATTACTATGCCCGCTTTGGCATTTTGCTGGATATGGTGGGAGCTTCGGGAGCTACTTTCAAAAAAGAGGGTTATTCCATGCTTTACGCACCCAATATCGTAAGGAAAGTATGGGGTATAGCACAGAGAGAAGGATTTTCGCACTTATTTGTCAATGATGAAGGAAGTCATATTATGGACGATCATTATTATGTAAATGATATCCGCAATATTCCCACTATTAATATTATTGATCAACGGCGCGACACGCCCCACGGGTTTTTCGAGCACTGGCACACCATGCAGGACAACATGGATGCCATAGACAAAAACACCCTGCATGCAGTGGGCTCTACAGTAGTTCGTGCAATTTACAACGAGAAATAATTTCCTGATCGTGCAATTACCTAAACCATTTTCACTGCCCCCTGCTTAGAGGTTATTGGCCAGGTTGGCCAGTTCTGAGCGTTCACCTTTCTCCAGGCGGATATGGGCATATAGTTTATTCCCTTTTACACGATCGATAAGGTATGAAAAACCGTTACTTTGTGCATCAAGGTAAGGGGTGTCGATCTGGTAGATATCGCCGGTAAAAATCATTTTGGTGTTCTCACCGGCCCGTGTAATAATAGTCTTAACCTCATGGGGCGTCAAGTTCTGGGCTTCATCAATAATAAAGATAATATTTGACAAGCTCCTTCCTCTTATATATGCCAGGGGCGACACAACAATTCTCTCACTCTCCAGGGCTTCAGTTATGTTTTTAAACTCCTTATCCTTTTCGCGGAATTGAGAATGAATGAATTTCAGATTATCGTAAAGCGGCTCCATGTAGGGGCTTATTTTGGAACTTACATCTCCGGGCAGAAATCCGATATCTTTGTTGGATAGCGGTATAATGGGGCGTGCCACAAAAAGCTGCTCAAAGTTGCGCCTCTGCTCCAGGGCTCCTGCCAGGGCAAGCAAAGTTTTCCCGGTACCAGCAATCCCCTGCAGGGTTACAAGTTTTACATCAGTATTCTGAAGGGCATGAAGGGCAAAAACCTGCTCGGCATTGCGCGGGGTAATCTTCTGCACGGTGCGTTTATCCACCCTTTCAATATTTCCACTCTGAGGATTATAAAATGCCAGCACAGAATTACTGTTGTTTTTTAAAATAAAATACTGATTGGCAGTAATATCTTTGAGCCCTAAATCGGAAGGTTCGCAAAAGCCCGCATCATAGAGCATTTCAATTACTGAAAGCTCAACATCATTGATCTCGGTTTTTCCGCTGTAAAGCTCATCCACGTTTTTCACCTTGCCGGTTTCAAAATCTTCCGCGGCGATATTGAGCGATTTTGCCTTCAGCCTGAGGTTAATGTCTTTAGAAACAAGAATGACTTTTCTTTCGGGGTTTTCCCTTGCCAAAAAAAGTGCGGTATTTAATATACGATGGTCGGGTTTATCTTCTCCAAAAACCACGCTTGCATCAAGCCCATTGGGTTTATTCATTACTACCCTTATGCGTCCACCTTTGGAGTTACCTATAGGCACCCACTCCTGCAAAGGTGATGACTGTGAGAGTTTGTCAAGGGTGCGGGCAAACTCACGGGCCTCAAAGTTCTTGGTATCATTGCCTTTTTTAAACTGGTCCACCTCTTCCAGTACCGTAATGGGAATGGCTACATCATTGTCATCAAAGTTAGTAATGGCGCTGTGATTGTAAAGAATAACAGAGGTGTCGATAACAAAAATTTTGGGTTCGGTTTTGTTTTTCTTGTTTACTGCCCTGGAGGCGACAGGTTTTGCTTTGGATGTTTTTCGGGGAGAAGCAGAAGATTTCTTTTCCATAAGCCAGAAAATTTTGGGTAAATAATTCCGTTAGATAATTATTCCGGAACCTTACGAATAGTAAAAACCGGGGATTAAAAAGAGCGTTAGTAACATTATTCGATTAAAGATAGATAAGATTTCTCCAACTAAAGAAAGCCTGCCGAAAATGTTATTAACCCCCAATTGTTAATATCTGCAACCTGTTTAAGAGGAAAAGCAAGGGTAACAG
>SLOR01000144.1 GCA_007132395.1 Bacteroidales bacterium | reverse complement strand
GCCAGTGCCCTTTGCGCGGTATGCTTTTCGTACATATCCTTTAAGTTAACATCTGAAATCACATCCACATTGTGCACCAGGAATGGCTTTTCCCCTTGCATCAAAGCAGCGGCTTTTTTTAACCCACCCCCGGTATCCAGCAAAAAATCACTTTCGTCCGAAAGGATTAAATCTGCTCCGGGATAGTGCAGGGAGGAAACGAATTCCTCCATCAGCGTATGAAAATGATGGGAGTTGATAATAATTTTGCGTATTCCGGCAGCAACAAGCTTTTCGATGGTTCTTTCCAGCATGGTCTTCCCGGCAAATTCTACCAGTGCCTTGGGCCGGTCATCGGTAAGGGGAGCCAGGCGTGTCCCCAATCCGGCGGAAAAAATCATCGCTGTATCTATCATAAGTCTAAACTTCTTTGGGTTTGCACAAGTGCTTTTCTTTAAGTGCCGATAAACCGCACTTTTTGCATTCATACTTATCTTGTTTGGGTTTGGACTTCCCCTCTCCCTTGCACCTTTTCTTCGACATTAATTCTTTTTTTCCGGCCACGAACCTTCTTCTAAATGCTGAAGATCAACGGCCACATCAAACTTTTCCTTGAGGCGTGCAGCAAGTTTCTGTGCACTGTAAACCGAACGATGCTGTCCGCCGGTGCAGCCATAACCCACCATCAGGTGCGAAAATCCCCGTCGCATGTATTCTTCTACAGCATTTTCCACGAGCATGGCTGTAGAGTTAACAAAATTCTGCACCGCGGGTTCTTGCTCCAGGAAAATTATTACCGGTTCATCCTTCCCCGTAAGGCTTTTATAGGCATCCTGCCGGCCGGGGTTGGGCAAACAGCGACAATCAAACACGAAGCCTCCGCCATTACCCGAATGATCGGCAGGATATCCTTTGCGATAGGAGAAACTTCGGATACTTACCGTAAGCCCGGAGAAGGTGTCTCCTGTTTTGTCAAAGCGTTTCAGATGGGGTGAATGGACAATCTGTTCCATAATGGCGTGCAGATAAGGAACTTGTGCAGGCAGCTTTTTATTTTCTAGCAGCCAGCGGATATTTCTGCGGGCATAGGGTATGCTTTGCAAAAACAAGGTCTTCTTTTCGTAGAAACCCCGAAAACCGTAAGCTCCCATGGCCTGCATGATGCGGATGAACACGAAACCGTAGAAATGTCCTCTGAAACTTTCTTCATCCACCTCAATATGTTTACCCAGCGATTGAATGTAGTAATCCAGTAATTCTTCCCGTTGCTCAGGATGAATATTGGCTTTGGCATCGTAGAGCAGGGAAGCAATATCGTATTGCAGTGCGCCTTTACGCCCTCCCTGGTAGTCGATAAAGTGAGGCTCATCATTGCTAATCATAATATTCCGCGACTGAAAATCACGGTACAGGAAATAGTTGTCGTCGGCCTGCAGCAGGAAGTCGCACAATGTTTTAAAATCCTCTTCAAGCTTTTGCTCATCGTATTGAATGCCTGCCAGCTTGAGAAAATAATATTTGAAGTAGTTCAAATCCCACATCATGGAATTACGGTCGAAGGCATCGCGGGGATAGCACAGGGAAAAATCTAACCCCTGGGCGGCTTTCACCTGGAAAAGCGGCAGCACATCCAGGGTTTTGCGGTAGAACTCCATTATTTTTTCATCAAACAGGCAAGGCTCGTACTGATGGGGCAAAAGAGAAAACAAGGTGGTATCACCCAAATCTTCCAGCAGGTACACCTGATTCTGCAGATCGTGGGCCAGCAGTTGTGGCACCGGCAGACCCAAACGGGCAAAGTGCTGTGTAAAGCCCGTAAAAGCAAGGTTTTCCTCAGCTATAGGGTTAAAAACGCCCATCACGGTACCCTTGCTGTAATAGATTCTGTAGTAGCGTCTGTCGGAACCTGAAGGGGGAATCACTTCTGTCTTCAGAGGAATTTCATTACTCCATTGCTGAAAAAGGTTTGTTATGTATTTCTGACCCTTTACGTATTGCGGCATAGCACTTATCTTTCTGGTTAAAATATAGAATAGGTAAAGTTACAAAAGTAATATTGCTAAAAGAAAACGGGTAGGAAAAGTTTAGCTCGTGGGGAAGAAAAGGGCATATTTAATTTTTCATATTTTTCTGCGTATTTAGCCAAAAAACCATTAGGTTTGATATACAAATCCATTGAAGCGAAATTTTACAACCTAAAACATATTTATATGGAAAATCAAGTAACAGACATTCTCAAACAGGCTATTATCATGGAAAACAGGGGTAAAAGCCTCTACGAGATGGTAGCAGCGCAAACCCCCAGTGCAGAGGTAAAGGAAATTTTTAAAACCATGGCTGATGAAGAGCAGATGCATATTGAGTTTTTAACCAAGCAATTTGCTCATTATAAAAAAAATAAAAGCTTCGACAAAAATCAGCTGGATGCCGCCGCCGAAGAAGACGCCATTGCCAACAGCATCCTCACCGAAAAAATCAAACAGGACATTTCCGGCGCAGGATTTGAATCCGCAGCTATTTCAGCTGCCATCGACATGGAGAACAAATCCATCGAGGTTTATGAACTAAGAGCGAAAGAATCAACCGACCCCAATGAGAAAGAACTTTACCAGTGGCTTGCCGACTGGGAAAAAGGCCACCACAAGTTGTTGCTGGAGCTCAACAAACAGCTTACCGAAAAGGTATGGTTCGATAATAATTTCTGGCCCTTCTGACACAGCAGGTCTAAAGGGGGCATTGTCCAATCCTGAGTCCTGATATATTTTTACGTAAAAAATCCGTAGGTTTGCAGTCTTGTTTCTCAACAAAACGCAGGCCCGCGGGTTTGTTTTTTTATACCATTAAAATCTGATATTATGAAGGCTCCGGTATTTCCTAAGGTAACCACCCATGTATTGCAGGAAATGAAACTCAAAGGTGACAAAATTGCCATGCTCACAGCTTACGATTATTCTATGGCGAAAATTATTGACGATGCCGGGATTGATATAATACTGGTGGGCGATTCGGCTTCCAATGTGATGGCCGGGCACAAAACTACGCTACCCATCACCCTCAACGAAATGATATACCATGCCAGCTCTGTAATGCGCGCTGTTGAGCGGGCGCTGGTAGTGGTGGATTTACCCTTTGGCACTTACCAGGGTAATAGTCGTGAAGCATTGAGTTCTGCTATTCGTATAATGAAAGAGTCCAACGCCAATGCAGTAAAGCTGGAAGGAGGCCGCGAAATCAAAGATTCCATTGACAGGATTTTATCTGCAGGAATCCCCGTGATGGGCCACCTGGGACTCACTCCTCAATCTATCAACAAATTCGGCACCTACGTGGTCAGGGCCAAAGATGAGGAAGAAGCGCAAAGACTAAGGGAAGATGCCAGTCTGCTGGAAGAAATCGGCTGTTTCTCCATAGTACTGGAAAAAATTCCCGCCAGGCTGGCCACCGAAGTAACCAACAACATCAAAATCCCCACCATAGGGATTGGTGCAGGAAGCGGCGTTGACGGACAGGTGCTGGTAATACATGACATGCTGGGTATCAATCACGATTTTTCACCCCGCTTCCTCAGGCGCTATCACAACCTTTTTGAGGAAATGAAAGGTGCCGTGGGAATGTATATCAAAGATGTGAAAAGTCTTGACTTTCCCAATGAAAGAGAACAGTATTAATTTTTTTGTTATTAGTAATTAGTTGCTGCGGATATGCCTTAACCTTAATCCCGAATTGCTCTTCTCATCCTCATCCTAAACCTCATCCTCATCCTTAACCTCAACCCCACCCCATGCAAATCGCCGAATCCTTTATATCCCGAATTTTATACGAAGACAATCACATCATCGTTATCAACAAGCTTCCTTCCGAAATCGTGCAGGGAGACAAAACCGGGGATATGCCCCTGAGTGATTTGGTAAAGGCCTACATTGCCCAGAAGTATGGCAAGCCCGGGAATGTTTTCCTGGGGGTAGTGCATCGTATAGACCGGCCTGTGAGCGGGGCTGTTATATTTGCCCGCACCTCCAAAGCGCTGACCCGGCTAAATGCCATGCTGCAAAAAAGAGAGCTTGACAAGAGATACTGGGCTGTGGTAAAAAATGCACCACCCCAAAAGGAAGGAACCCTAGTTTCTCATTTACTAAAAAATGAGAAGCAGAATAAATCTTACCCTGTCAAAGAAGACTCACCCAACAGCAAGCGGGCAGAGCTTAAATACACGCTGCTGGCCGAAAGCCGCGATTATAACCTGCTGGAAGTTGAACTGATTACCGGACGACATCATCAGGTGCGTGCCCAGTTGGCAGACATGGGATGCCCAATTAAAGGAGATTTAAAATATGGTTTTGACCGCTCCAACCCCGATGCCAGCATCCATCTGCACGCCCGTTTCCTTAGGTTCAACCACCCGGTAAAACAGGACCACATCTCCATTACTGCACCTGTTCCGGATGATAAATTGTGGAAGTTTTTTGAGCAGGAAACGGAACAACAAGCTTAATCTGTCACCATTGTCAAAACCTGCCGAAAGGCCTTCTTATTGTCAACACCTGCATAATTTTTCTCTCTACAGCAGAATTCAGGTGGATACAGAATAAAAAGAGTTTTATCTTTGGGTTATCATGCTCAAAAATTAAACTATGCAACAATGTAATATCCCTAAATTATATCTCATACTTCTGTTACTTTTTTCTGCCGGCACCTTGCAAGCCCAGTTTTACGCTGCAGGCCAGGACCCTGCATCGGTAAGATGGAAACAAATCAACACGGATAACTTCCAGGTGATTTTTCCGGACGATTATGCGGAGCAGGCAAAATATGTTGCAGACATCCTCAGTTACGCATATGATTATGCAGGGAAAAGTCTGGAGCATAACCCACGGAAAATTTCGGTGATTATCCATAACCAGACGGTTATCTCCAATGGATTTGTTTCCTGGGCGCCACGCAGGACGGAGCTTTACACCAACCCTCCACCCAACAACGACGCACACAGCTGGATGGAGCGACTGGTGATTCATGAGTTTCGCCATGTGGTGCAGATTGACAAACTCAACCAGGGTATTACCCGTGTATTGGGTTTTGTTTTTGGGGAGCAGGCTGTAGGGGCAATGGTAGGCCTGTATATGCCTCTTTGGTTTCTGGAAGGAGATGCGGTGGCCATGGAAACAGCCTTAACCCACAGCGGCAGGGGAAGAAGACCTGCTTTTGAGCAAGGACTACGTGCCCAGGTACTTACCCATGGCACCTACTCTTTCGACAAAGCAGTTTTTGGGTCTTACAAAAACTATGTACCCAATCATTATGAGTTGGGCTATCAGCTGGTTGCCCATGCCAGAGTAAATGCCGGCCGTGATGCATGGGCCGGAGTGGTTGACAAGGTGGCAAGGAAACCCTGGTTAATTTTCCCCTTTTCATTAGGAATGAAAGAGAATATCGGAAACCGCAAGGTGCCCCATTACCGGCATACTTTTCAATCACTGGAAGAAAAATGGAGATTGCAGAAAGAACAACATAGCTACACCCCCGCCGAAACCATCAGCCCTTCAAACAAGCTTTACACCAATTACACACAGGCGTACCCGCTGAACGACACAGTGGTAATAGCCCTGAAAACCGGATTGCAGGATATCCCCCAAATAGTGAGCAT
>SLOR01000139.1 GCA_007132395.1 Bacteroidales bacterium | reverse complement strand
TCAAAAAGGATATGAAAATCCTGATTTACGACAGTATTTACTGGAATGATATCATCAACTTCCGCAAGCTTGCCGAGCATGGTATGATTAGCGAGGAAGACCTTGGTTTATTTAAAGTGTGCGATACTGTGGATGAAATGGAACAGGAACTTTTGGGCCATTTTGAAAAAATGAAAGATAAGGAAAAACTTATGTGAAATTTACTAGAAGGGGTAACCGATGGCCAGGTTGAGCAGTAGGTTATTCCTTCTCCATGAACCATCCAGCGGCTTTATGGACTGGAAGTAAGATTCCGATCCATCGTAGGGTACGGCAAGGGGAAAGGCCAGATCGAAGCGAAGGATGAAGAAGGTGAAATCGAAGCGCAGGCCCACACCAGTTCCCAAAGCAATTTGACTTAAAAACAGGTCTGAATCGAATTTGCCTCCGGGTGCGCCTTCCCGTTCATTTATATTCCATACGTTTCCGGCATCAGCAAATAAAGCCCCTTTTATCACATTATTAAAACTGACGCGGTATTCGGCATTGAGCTCAAGCTTTATATCGCCTGACTGATAAATGTCAAAAGACCCTGCCCGCTCTTCGGGTGTAGTATAGCTTCCCGGGCCCAATGACCGGGGATGAAATGCCCGGATACTGTTGCTGCCTCCGGTGGTAAAAAGTTTTACATAGGGTAAGGTGGTTGAGTTGCCGTAAGGGATTCCGATTCCTGCTGCCACCCGGGTAACAATTTTTTGCCGATTACCTATATCCAGATAATACCTGAGGTCAAAATCTGTTTTGCTGAACTGGGAGAAACTTTGATTTAGTATGCCATAGCCCCCTTCTTCCTGTTGGGTGCCCAGGTTTAAACCATCAATGAGCAAGTAAGCAATATTGCCCGACATGTCGAGATTGATGTTAAAATACCAGGCATGCTTGCGGCGCTCGCGCAACTGAGTGTTCCACGTGTAGGAAAACTCAGACCCCAATATAAACTGTTCAAAGAGTCCTCTTCTGAGCAATACCTCCTGCGAGAAAAACTCTTCATACTGCTCCGACACGGTTCCCAGAGAGAAAACATTGAAAATAAATGGATATAACCTATAGCTGGAGGTAACCGACTGGCGCCACTCATAACCGAATTGGCTCCTTATGGATGATACACTAAAAGCATCCGTGCGATTCATAAAATTAAACGAGAGTAACATGCGGGTTTGGGGGATATAGCGTGAGGATACCTCTGCCATTGAGAAAGGAACGATAAAACGGGGTACTGATAGTTCGGCCGATGCTCCGGCCTCCAGTGAGCTGGTTCTTCTTTCGCCCTGCCCTATAAGGGTTTCAAAGGCACCATCCAGTTTCAGGATGAAGTTCTCAGCTCCCGAAAGAAAATTCCTGTTGCTGAATGAAAGACTCATTCCCGGGCCGGTAAAGCCGGTAGATTTAGTCACTCCCCTGAGCTCTGCACTCAGGGTTTTTTTATCCATGGGGGTAAGCAAAATTCGCACATCAAGCGCACTTTTTCCATCGTTTTCCACTTCAATAAACCTCAGGTTTACAAATTGAAATACCCCCAGGCCCATAAGATGATTCAGGGTAAGGTCATGATCCCTGGTACTGTATTCCTTGTCTTGTACGAAAAATACAGCGTTTTTTATGGTGTGGGGTTTGAATAAATCCTGATTGTTTACCAGATACAACCCATTGTCCATTTCCAGTGTATCAACTTGTTGTTCATCACGGGTGTGCAGGCTATGCGTTGTGGTTACATAAACATTGCGGATTTTGTATTTTCGCAATGCATTGGAGGGTGTATTGGGTTTGATGGTAAGTCTCAGATCAACAGTTCTCTCGGCTACTGAAGTATCTGCCCGGAAAAGCAGGAAATCATCCTGAAAGTAATAATATCCCAGGTCACGCAAATGTCTGGCAATCCTCCCTCTTTCCTCACGCAGCAGGCTAAGGCTGTAAGTTTCACCCGGCTTGATAAGGCTTTCCTTTTTGCTTTCATTGATATTGGTTGCTATGGCATCGTCTGATTCAATAAAGAATATTTCATTTATGGTAAAAGCAGGTTTCAGTGAAACGACAAAATCAACCGATGCCTTATTTTTCTTCTCATTTATATCATATGTAATTTGAGGGTCAAAAAAGCCCATGTTGAACAACCTGTTTTCCATGAGTCGAAGGGAACGATTCATGCTGAAGTCTTCCCATAGTACCGGTGGGCGGCCCACATTGTTTCTGAGCCATTTTCCCAGGCGAGTGGATGGATCCTCTCCTGCAACGTTGTAAAACCATAAACGAGGGCGCCAAACCAGAAAACGATTATTGGGCTGAGGGCGTATCACTCTTGAAAGTTCTGAAGACACCTCGCTTTTGTTCTTAATCTTTTCTTCCGATTCTATTTTTATATCGCTGCCTGTGTATAGTTGCTGTCCCTCTTCCAGATAGCGCATATTGGAACATGAGCCGGCTATGAGGATCAGTAGTATCCAGGTAAAGGAAGATGGAAAATGTATTTTGGCTTTCATATTTATTATCCGGTAATTGTGTTTAAGGGTACGAATTGTTTTCCGGTGGAACAATATTTTCTTCTTCTTCTTTCTTAAATAACTCCCTGAATCGGTTGTAGCTCCTTGAAAAAATGAGAGAGATACCTGTTTCGATAACCTGCCCATCGAAAATATCGCCATAGTTTCGGGTTCTGAATCCTTTGGCCCGTAAATTTCCTTCCGGGGTAATGAGGTACTCTATGCTGAAGTCACCGGCTATGTCGCCGGGCGCTGTTTCACGCGTGGCATCATCTTCCAGTTCAACATTTCCCCCCACAGAAATTCTTACTCTTTCATCGAGGAAACTTCTGGAAACCTCCATTTGCAGCTCTGTGCGGCCCACAGTTTGCCCGTTGTCATAAGCTTCAAATGATTCTATTTCAAAATTGATATCCACCCCCCTGATAAAGCGGTCGGAGAAACGGTTTAATTGCTGCGAAAGCATTTGGCTTACCGAAGAGCGTGCCGTGGAGCTCAGGCCTCCTCCCCCGGAAAGGCCATCAAGGGGATTATCCCTGATAAATGTACCCATGATAAGAAGGGCAAAAACTTGTTTGTTAAGGTCTGATTGGTTTTGATTTATTTGTTCCAGCCTTGCTGCCAGTGTGCCATCCAGTGCAGCTTGATGCTCCTGGGGGAGTTTCAGTTCAAAACTAATCTGTGGTTCCAGCAGGATGCCTTTCATGTTGAGATGAACATGAAAAGGAAATTGTCTGCGCAAAGCAACACTTTCTGCCTGACTGGCTCCCATGCCTGCCATAAGGTTTGCCGGACTGGTGCGCACTGTATGAATGGCAGTTATTTCCATTTGCGCATCCAGCGGGTCGCCGGACCAGCTGATATAGCTTCCGCTCTGAATACGGAAGTTGCGCCTTACCACATCATAAAATGTAAGCAGGTATTCCCCGTCGCTTATGTCGTATCTGCCTGACAGGATGATGCGACCGCCGGGATCGATGTTTAAGCTGAGTTGGCCGCCGCCGCGAAGCTTCAGGAAGTCGCCGGCATATTCATCAATAATGATACTAACTTCTGTATTTCTGTCCACTTCAATGTTTACGCTTACATCAAATATTTCAAATGTTGATTGCAGCTCAGCCGGGTCAGCTGTTTCTCTTGCCATTTGCATAAATAAAGTATCGCTCTCCTGTACAAATTCCACAACGCCTTCATCGCCAATTGCTTCGGGAGTTGATTGAGGCAGGGTAAAAGTAAAGCTTGACCCCTCATTGAGTCTGATTATTCCTTCTACAACCGGGTTGTCCTGACTCCCCTTTAGGGTGAGGTCTGTATCCATGAGAATGCGCCCGTGATAGGATTCATCTTGTTCCGGGAGAACATTCATCAGCTGGAAGTTACGACTGCTTAGCCGTAAGTCAAAGTTGAGCTGTGATAGCTCAGCAAACCCAATCTGTCCGTTTAGGGTAGCGCGGCGTCCGGCTGAATCCTCCAGTGCAATGTTCTGTAAACGAACATTTTGTCTGTCGAAGGTAATCTGTTCACTCCTGAGAAAGTACCCGGCATTGAGTGCAGGAACACGGAATGATGTTTCGTTGATGTTTAGATCGCCACCTATCATAGGGGTTTCCGGTGTGCCGGTAATTTTCATATTGCCGGATAGGAAGCCTTTCAGATGGGTGATACTTCCCCCGGCAAATGCCTCAAAGGAGGGCAGGTGCAGCCGTTCAAGGCGGGTATCAAAATCAATGGAGGGATTTTCGCCCGTACGGTAAAATCCTTTTACACTCAGATTGGTAAGGTCGCTGCTCAGCGACAGGGATACATCGTAAAGGTCGGCTTCGGGGTTTTCTGCCTTGAGTACAATATTCCCCAGGGTATCTCCTGCGTAGGAAAAATCGGTAATATCCAGATTGGCCAGAAAGGCAGGACTTTCGAAGATGTTAATAAGCTTCACATCACCTTCAAATAAGCCTCCCACCGGAGGTACACGTCCGGCGGTAAAGGCAGTGAGACGTCCAAGGTCTATCTGGCGGAAGTGGATGTCAAGGATGGGGTAGTTTTCTTCAGATTCTTCACTTTGGATTTTTAATTCTCGCCCCTCACTGCTGATGATAAAGTTGTGCACGTAAATATGGCCGGGGCCTGTAACAACCAGGTTGTCAGGCGGTATGTGCCAGAGTTCTCCGTTAATGAGGAGGTTTTCGGGTTTGATATTCAGGCTGTAAAGGCTGTCGTTTCTTGCCAGTTGTCCCTGCATGGAATACAGAGGATTTTCCTGCGAATCTTTAAAGGCGAAAGTGAAATCCAGCATTTTTTCTGCAAAAGCTCCCTGCAGTTCCAGCTGGTTAAAGGCCACATCGCCCAGGGAAAGTTGGCTAAGGAGCACTTCAAAATCAAGACTCTGCCTGTCGGATACAACCTGCAGGGCAAATCCCGACACTTCGATGTCGGCATATTGCATTGAGGCCATATCGGCCTCGAGGATGATATCGCGCAGTTGGCTGTTGTAAGCCATGTTAAGAGATAAGGTGTCAAATCCGTGCAACTGAGGTATAAGTACCGAGTTGAGATAATTGTCCTGCACCAGGATAAGCGCAAGTTCGAACTGTTGGGGTGGCAGGGTGTCTAATGGTGCTTCGGCCAGAGATCCCTCACCATCGTAGTAGTGAGCAAAGTGATTGGCAAGCGTCTGAGGGATGGCGGCGGGGCTGAAGTTTCCTTTAAAGTCTCCCGTGGCAAAGGATGACCGTAGTTTTAGCCGGTAATCGCCGGGGTTGGACTCTGATTGTATGCTTAAGTCAGGGATTCCATATACAGTTCCTTCTGAGGCCACACGGGTATTGCTAAGGGTGAGAGAACCGTTGAAGAAGTCTTCAATGTCAAATACGAGGTCTGTTTCCAGCAACGTGCTCACCAACAGTTCCTCCTCAGTAAGATTTAACCTGCCCAGTTGGGCATATTCGACGTTTAGCATTGTATTGAGCGTGGGGTCTTTCATAAAA
Source organism: Bacteroidales bacterium (assembly GCA_007132395.1). Taxonomy (GTDB): domain Bacteria; phylum Bacteroidota; class Bacteroidia; order Bacteroidales; family UBA7960; genus SKVR01. The sequence continues at coordinate 176 of SLOR01000139.1, read as the reverse complement.
GCTCCCAGAGCAGCTTCAAGCTCCAGTGCCAGCATTTCATCGCGGTATTGGGTGCTTAGATTTAAAACAGAATCTTGTAATTCTACCTCCAATAGCAGATCGTCATAATCATATTGCATCAGGTTGAGGTTATTGATGCTGATTTGGGCATGTGCCACAAAGTTTTCGGGTTTGCT
>SLOR01000141.1 GCA_007132395.1 Bacteroidales bacterium | reverse complement strand
GTACCTCTGGGGTCAAGGTCGCGCAGGTTTCTTCTTACCAGACCTTCATACTGGCCTGCCAGATAGGCTTCGGTGTTAAAGTTTCTTTCATTTACCTGATCAGGATCCCATTGCAGGATGCCTTCGCGGATAAGAATCATTTCGTTTACCCTGTCGGTACGCCATGCAGCATACTCGTTGGCTTGAACCCAGTTTACACCTACCACGGGGTAGTCTCTGTAAGCAGGATGCCTGAGGTAATTATATACAAAAGGTTCGTTGTAAGCTAATCTTTCTCTCCAGACCAGTGTGTCGGGAAGGGCTTTTCTTACTACTTCGGGGTAGGTTTCACCAAATACACGGCCCAGCCAGTAAAGGTATTCTACGTAGTCGATGTTGCGTACCTCTGTTTCGTCCATGTAGAAAGAAGAAACCGTTACCCTTCTGGGCTGGTTGTTCCAGTCAAACATTACGTCCTGTTCGGTACGTCCCATAACAAAAGTACCCCCTTCAATGAATACCAGCCCGGGGCCGGTTTCCTGTTCCTGGTAAGGTACTACTTCAAATCCTCCGGTACGGGGGTCGTTATAGGTCCATCCTGTGGTGGTGGAGGTCTCTCTTCCGCAGGAGGAGAAAAATGTAAGTGCCGCAAAAATGGCAGAAAATACGATCAAGTTCTTGGGATTCCTTGTCATAACTGTGTTCCTTTATTTTGAAATTCGTACAAAAATAACTAAAAAGTTGGACAATTTAGTATGCGGTATTTCATATTTTTATGGGTGCAATTAAAATTCAGTAAAACACCTATCTCATGCGCACCGCCTCCCATACCGGAAAAACCTGATAAAGAGTGGTCATAGCTGTATCCCACCGAGTAATTTACCTGTTTTAAGCCCAACATGAAAATCAGTGAATTTGCGGTGTTCATATTCTGCCTAAGCCACACTCCGGCTATGATAGGTTGATAATTTACATACATTCCATAATTGATGCGATGGAAGCCTGCCTGTGACTGCATAATAAGGTTCGGTGAGATACTCACCCGGGGAGTTGTATCTCCCGCACGAACCGGGGTTTGTCTTTGAAATTCATAACCCATATGAAGGGTGTATTTCATAAACATCCTATCCTGCCGGAAAAAGTCAATGCGGGGTCGGTTCAGGTGATGAACAGCCCCTCCGGCATAAAAGTTTTCATTGTATAAAACAAAGCCCGACGAAAAACCCAGGGTGTGGCTGCTGAAGTTATCGGGCAGTACCTCCTGGCTTAGTGTTGCATTGTTTCCAAAGGGATTTTGCTGGTCGGGAAAAATGAGATTCTCCTGGTGCAAACGGTGATTAATATATGCCGCCTGTACGCCAAAGTTGAGATGCCAGTTGCGGCTGATTCGGCCATGGTAAGCATATTGCAATGCGGCCTGGGTAAAGCTGAGCAAATCTCCCTGGTTATCATGGATAATACTTAAACCCACACCTCCCGAGATGTCTTCCACAAAGGCATCAGCCGAAAAGCTGTAGCTTGTGTAAGTACCAAAGGCCGGATAGGGGAGGTTTCTGTAGTTCATAATAATTCTGGTGCATTTTTCTGATCCTGCCAGAGCAGGGTTCAGGTACAAAGGGTTTGCATAAAACTGTGAAAATAAAGGATCCTGGGCACTTAAGCCACCCGGGATGCCAGCTAAAATCAACAGAAATATAATCCTCATAAACAATTTCAAGTGCTTTTGCTTTAATACTTTAACGGATTTTTTTCGCCCGGGTTTCAGAGATTATCCTCTAGTATTCATTTTTTTTGACAAAAACTACATATCATAACGCTAATTCGGAGGTTTAATTTTGCCCGTAACCGAATTAAAATATTCATGTGGCAAATGCGTTACTTTAATGGAACTTTGTAAAAGCAACCCTTTTTGCAAATATTTACTTCGGGCAGCATTCAGTTTATATCTTTGCAACTTCTAAATAATAGATATGGCTGTTTTGAAAACCGCCTTATTACATGCATATGAAAGTTTGTTTACCCTCATTTTTATATATCGCGATATACCTGCTTTTGCCGGGATTTTATTTTTATAGTGCTACCGCGCAGGAGAGAGTGGTGCCGGTTGAACTGCATTGGCAGGAGCCTGTTTCTGAAGTGCGCGCACAGAATAATTTTGTTCCGTCCTTAACTTTCAAAGGATCCATTCAGGAGGAAGACAGGCCCGAAATCCCTGTTTACACCCACAAAGAACCTTCAAGGGTACCTCATTTCAGCCATACTTTCCAATTAAATGAAAAAGTAATTATTCCCTGTACTCCGGAAGAGATTAGAATCCTTGAAAATGCCGGATTTAGTGAAAGTGATTTTTCTCTGAACACCCTTAGTGAAACAAGTATGGGCGACACATGGACCCGACTTGAGCTTACCCCAGTAAGGAAAAGGGAGGGACAGTATGAAAAGCTGGTTTCATTTGATTTGCACATAGCGCATACTTACGATGCACAGTTGAAGCATGAATCGCTGCATCAGTACCCTGAATCATCGGTACTGGCAGAGGGTGACTGGTTTCGGTTGTGTGTGCAGGAGGAGGGGATTTATCGCATTACCCATCAGGAACTGACAGAACTGGGGGTAAATATGGGGCAGTTGTCTAAATCTACCATTCAATTGTATGGCAACGGAGGCGGAAATCTGCCTGAATCTAACGCCGAACCCCGGTTTACTGATTTGCAGGAAAATGCCATCTGGATTAGCGGAAACCAGAGTGGGAATTTTACCTCCGACGATTATATCCTGTTTTACGGGCAGTCGCCCCATCGATGGAAATACAACCCCACGGGAGATTTCTTCACCCACGATGTCCATCATTACGCTGATGAAACCTGCTATTTTCTTACCTATGCCCGTAAGGAGGGCAAGCGCGTGCAGCAAAGGCCTGGCTCAGCACTAACCCCTACCCATGAAGTGCAAAGCTTTTATGATTTTGCCTATCATCAGCGCGACCTGGTAAACCTGATTGGAAGTGGAAAAATGTGGTTCGGGGAGTTGTTTGACGTTACCCTTAGCAGAGATTTCTCTTTTGAGTTTTCCCATATCAGTCGGCAGCATCCTGCTCGCATCGGCTTTTACGGGGTGGCCCATTCCCGCACGAGCAGCAGTTTTACGCTGGCCTCGCAGGGGCAGAGCCGCAATTTCACAGCTCCCCCCGTAACCGGCAGCAGTGTTACCTCTGCATTTGCCCTTCCGGCAAGTGGTGCCCTGGAAATTTTGCCCTCAGCGGATAAAATAGACGTGAAACTTTCCTACAACCGCACAGCATCCGGTGGACGGGCGTGGCTTAACTATATTACCCTAAATGTCCGGCGCGAATTGATTGCCTCGGGCAGCCAGATGTTTTTCCGTAATCCTTCGGTGAGAGGCGAAGGCCATGTTGCACGTTTTCGAATCCGGGAAGTATCTTCTCAGCATCGTGTTTGGGATGTTTCAGACCCTTTAAATGCTATGGAGCAACAGGTGCAGCTATCAGGTACTGCAATGAATTTTTTGTTGGAAAACCCCGGGTTAAACGAGTTTGTGCTTTTTGACGGATCGCAGTTTTTATCCCCCCGACTTAGAGGCAGGGTGCCCAATCAGAACTTGCATGCCTTAGAGTTGCATGACTTGTTTATCGTGGTACCCGACTTATTCAGGGCCGAGGCAGAGCGACTGGCGGCCTTTCGCCGCTCTCACGATGGCTTGAGTGTAAAGGTGGTAAGTCCGCAGCAGGTGTACAATGAGTTTTCATCGGGGGTACCCGATATTTCGGCCATCCGTAATTTCATGAAAATGTTTTACGACAGGGCAGCTATTTCGGGCGAGTACCCCAGGTACCTTCTTTTGTTTGGCAGTGGCACCTACGACAATAAAAACCGACTTGGATACGGAGGTAACCTTATTCCTACTTTTCAGACTTTGCAGTCGCTCAGCCCGGCCAGCTCTTACATCTCCGACGATTATTTCGGTTTGCTGGATGATAATGAGGGATTTGATGCCATGGGAGCCATTGACCTGGGCATTGGTCGTATCCCCGTGCGAACCGCTGATGAAGCACGTTTTGTGGTAGACAAAATATTACGTTATAACCAACGTGTGGAAGGACTGGTGCCCGGCACCGACGATCCCCGTTTTGCCGGACGAATTTCCAATTATGCCGACTGGCGCAATGCTATAACTCTTATTGCCGACGATGGTGACGGAAATATTCACTTTAACCAGTCAGAACAGATTGCCGGCTACATGGATGCCTCTCATCCGGTTTATAATGTGGAAAAGATTTACCTGGATGCTTACGAACAGGTGAGCATGGCCGGGGGATCACGCTATCCGGAAGTAAACAAGTCTATCAACACGCGGGTAAATCAGGGTTCGTTATTGGTGAATTATATCGGACATGGCGGACCTTTGGGGCTGGCACAGGAAAGGATACTTACCTTCGACGATATTCTCTCGTGGGGAAATTTTTATAATCTGCCTGTTTTTATGACCGCCACCTGCGAGTTCAGCAGTTTTGACCAGCCCGACCCCAATGAACTATCGGCAGGGATGCGCATTTTTCTGAAACCCGACGGAGGGGCTTCTGCATTGTTTACCACTACCCGCCTGGCCTATTCGCACAGCAACTTTACCCTTAACGATGCTTTCATGCGTAATGCTTTTGTGCCCATGGAAAACGGACAGATGCCCCGCCTGGGCGATTTGATACGTTTGGCAAAAGTGCAAAGCAGCTCCACAGGCACTTTGAAAAACTTTGTACTGCTGGGCGACCCTTCCATGCAGATGGCCTACCCGCATTACCGTGTTGTAACCACCGAAGCACCCGATACCATGAGAGCCTTGCAAAAGGTTACTATTTCGGGGCAGGTGCAAACTCCGGATGGTAGCCTCGCATCAGGTTATAACGGCATTATTTATCCTACCATTTACGATAAATCAATAGCCTATACCACACGGGGAAATGATCCCGCCAGCATTCAGGCAGGCTTTTCCATGCAAAACAGGATACTTTACAGAGGTAAGGCTTCTGTGAGCAATGGAGAGTTTTCTTTCAGCTTTATCGTGCCCAGAGATATTTCCTATAATACCGGGCAGGGGAAAATAAGTTATTACCTTGATGATGGCAGTACACTCGATGGTCAAGGCTATTTCGATAACTTCATTATCTCAGGAACTTCTGACTCATACACCCCCGATAATCAGGGACCTGAGATTAGTCTGTATATGAATAATACCGGTTTTCAATCCGGAGATAAAACGGGGCCGAACCCCATTCTGCTGGCCTACCTGAGCGACGAAAGCGGTATCAATACCACAGGACAGGTAGGGCACGATATTGTGGCATTTCTCAATGATGACACCTCTAATCCTGTAGTGCTGAATAATTTTTACCAGGCTGACCTGGATGATTTCCGCTCGGGAAGGGTGGTGTATCCTTTCTTTAACCTTGAGCAGGGCGAATATACCCTGAGCCTGCGTGCCTGGGATGCACACAATAATTTTTCTACCGCCACACTTGATTTTATTGTTACTTCAGCGCCGGGGCTGCAGATTTCCAGCCTGAAAAATTTTCCCAACCCTTTCAGCGATTATACCTACTTTACTTTCGGACATAACAAGCCTGCTACCGAACTTAATGTGCAGATTGAAATATATACCCTTAGCGGAGAAAGAGTAAAAACGCTTGAACAAAAGGTATAT
>SLOR01000251.1 GCA_007132395.1 Bacteroidales bacterium | reverse complement strand
CTGTTTTTCAAAACCATACGTCGTATGGGCGACTTTGTGGCTATCTTACTGCTGCTGGCTGTTATCCTTTTTGCGCTGAGGGTATTGTAGTTTACACTTATAATCGCCATAATAACCGATAGCGTTGATTTGAATAAAAATTAAAACATTACAGCAATGTACGTGCAGCTGTCTGCACCGGGTCCCAAACAGGTGAGAAGGGGGGTGCGTAAGACAAGTCCATGTCAACCAGTTGCTGCACGCTCATACCGGCTGTAATGGCAACAGCAATGGTATCGATGCGCTTGGCCGATAATTGCATCCCCACTATCTGGCCTCCCAGTATTCGTCCGGTAATATCTTCCACCACCAACTTTACCCGTATTTTTCCCGATCCCGGGAAGTATCCGGAAAGCGTAGAAGCTTCAATGGCATTGGCTTTAAAAGGGATATTCATTTCATTGGCTTCTTTTTCCGAAAGACCCGTACGGGCAATTTCCAGGTCTTTGAATTTTGTAATGGCAGTGCCCAGTACCCCGGGGAATTCAGCTTTACCTCCGCTGATGTTAATTCCTGCCACCAGGGCGTGCTTGTTAGCCACCGTACCCAGGGCAACCCAGGTTTGCTGCTCCTTTATAAGGTGGTAAGACTCGGCGCAATCGCCTGCTGCCCATACTCCGGGCACAGAAGTTTCCAGGGTTTTCTTCACACAAATGGCATTTTTCTCTCCCAGCTTAACCCCTGCCTTCACAGCCAGCTCAGAATTGGGTTTTATTCCCAGACCCAGAATCACCAGATCGGCATCCAGGGATTGCTTATCGGTAATAACTTTTTTCACTTTGCCATCGGTGTGGCGTTCTATCTGCTCCAGCTTTTCTTTTAAAAATACCTGCACGCCATTTTCCAGCATATATTCCATAACAGGCTCTGCCATATCTTCATCCAGGGAGGTCATTAACTGGGGTGCCATATCAATGAGGCTGACTTCCAGTCCCCGCTCCAGCAGTGCTTCAGCCATCTCAATCCCTATATATCCTCCACCCACAACAACAGCCTTGCGGGGATTGTGTTTTTCCATAAATTTAAACACGTCGATTCCGCTTTGCAGGCTGGAAAGGGCAAAAACGCCTTCAGCATCCGCACCTTCCAGCGGCGGTACAATTGGGGATGCCCCGGTGGCAATGAGTAGCTCATCATAGCTTTCCCAGAGCTCCTGCTGTTTCTCAAGGTTGAGTACTTTTACTTTTTTTGATTCAGCCTGAATCTCCAGCACTTCGTGCCGGATGCGTACATCAATATTTTGCTTTTCAATGAAAACCTCCGGCTTACGGGCTATCAAGTCATCGGAAGAATTCAGCATGCCTGCAATATAATAGGGAATACCACAGGCAGCATAAGAAGTATGGTAGCCTTTTTCAAACACCACGATTTCCCTTTCGGGCTGTTCGCGCCTGATTTTGGATGCTGCGCCCATTCCGGCAGCATCTCCCCCGATAATGATAAGTTTACCTTCGCTCATAGTAGGTTGATTTTGAGTCGTAATTCACATATAAGCTTAAGAGATTTCCCTCAGGTATTGTTTGATTTGGAGAGAAAATAAAAGGAAGAATATACCCATTAAGGCTTTATCACCTTTAAAAACTGACACACAAATGCATCAACCCTCAGGGATATCTTTTGGATAAAGCTATTCCAGCTCAACCCGCTGGTTAAGTCTTAAGTTTCCCAGCCAGATTCTACCATCTTTCTGTATCAGCTCATTTCGATTTACCTGGCGGGATAAGCCCGGGAAGGTGAAGTTCGCTTTGTATTGACCTTGGGTAATCGCATCAAAATGTTCATAATTCAGCGTAATTATTGTGCTTTCCTGGCTATCCAGCACCGATAGCCATTTGCGCTCCCAGGTGTTAAAATCTGCAGGGGATTGGGCAGTAAGATGGTGGGTAAATATCTGATTCTGCTCATCCAGCAAATACAAGCCTGTGGTGAAGTAGTGAAAAAGTTCCATTCCCATTTTGTCAGGATCAAGATACAATACCGATGAATCTTCCTGATTGGTCAAACGCAGGGTAATGCTCATTGCACAGCAGCCTTGAGGATTCACATCAAGGATTTCTGCCATTAGCCCGGCCCGGTAAATATTCTGTTTTTGCAGGATGTCAGCAATTCTGCTATCACCCCTGGGATCGGACACATGCAAATCAGGTTCGGGATGCGGGGCAAAGTCGATGGCAATGGCATAATCTCCGTATAAGCATGGGGCAGCATATATTGCCGGACCTGTGGGAAGGGAAGAAGCATACATGGGGTGTATCACACCGGAAAAGATTTCATCTTCGGCAATAAATACCTTGAATGAACCTTTCTCAGGACAACTGAAATCGCTGCCCTCTTTCAGGTAAATTAAATGCGATGAGAAATCATAGAAGTCAATATGTTCAGCAATAAGAAGCAGCGTATCGTTAATTTGCAGGCGAAAGCCATCTTCAGGCAGAATTCCTGAGGGCTTGGAGGAATTATCTTTCTGGCATGCTGTTGCCAGAAGCATCATTAACACAAGGAATCGCATCGTTCTCATAAGTGCAAAGTTTTTGAAAGAAGGCAAATTGAACCCTAAGAAGTGCGAAAATTAATCAATAAATCTTAAAAACAAAATGTTATCAGGGGACAAGTTGAAAATTCCCTGAAAGAAAGAAAGAAACAAGCTTATTTTTTCTTCTTTTTGTTTTTGCGGGGTTTGGATTTTTCCTTGCTGTCCTGCTCCTTCAGCAGTGATTTCCAGTCGTGTTCAGCGGCCTCGGAGAAGTCGATGGTAGCTTCGTATTCCTCAGGATTAATATCCATAATGGAGATAGGCTTGTCCAGGTAGGTTTCTATGATTTCCAATGTTTCCCTTTCGGTGCTGCTACAGAAGGAGATGGCAATTCCTCTTCTCTTTCCTCTACCGGTCCGCCCCACGCGGTGCACATAGTTTTCGGGTTCATCGGGCAGGTCGTAGTTGATAACCATTTCCACATTGGGAATATCGATGCCTCGGGCACTCACATCAGTTGCGATGAGCACCTTGTTGGTGCCCTCCCTGAAATGCTTCATGGCTTGCGAGCGCTCCTCCTGCTCCTTATCCCCGTGTATGGTCTGGCAGCTAATGTCTACCCTTTCCATGGCTTTTGCCACACGCTCGGCCCGCACCCTTGTGCGTACAAACACCAGCATTTTACTTTCAGGGTTTTCCTTGATAAAGTATTCCAGGAAAAAACGTTTGTGGTCCATCTCCACAAAAGCCACGGCATGGTCAATATTTCGCGAAACCGGGTCCTTGGGAGATATCTGTATGCGGACAGCGGTATTTTGCACCAGCCCGTAAGCAATTTTCTTTATCTGCTCGTTGATGGTAGCTGAGAAGAAAAGGGTTTGCCGACGCCTGGGAATACGCTTTACCAGCTGACGGATATCGTGAATAAAACCCAGCTCCAGCATGTGGTCAGCTTCGTCAAGTACGAGTATCTCCACCTTATTAAAACTAATAAACCCCTGGCTTGCCAGGTCGAACATGCGGCCGGGAGTGGCCACCAACACATCTACGCCTTTGCGCAGCTCGTCAATCTGCGGGTCTTGCTTCACCCCTCCGTGCAAGCCCATCACCTTCAGCCCGGTGCCTTTCATCAACTCCTGCATTACTCCGGCCACTTGCATGGCCAGCTCGTGGGTGGGCTCCATCACCAGGCAACGAATGGCAAACTGTTCCTCGATTACATTGCGTGTACTCAAAATCTGTATGGCCGGGATGGCAAAAGCGGCCGTCTTCCCTGTACCGGTTTGGGCTACAGCCAGCACATCCTCGCCCCTCAAAATGGGAGGGATGGATTTGAACTGAATATCGGTGGGGCGGCTAAAACCTTGCTGGTCAAGGTTACGCTTCAAAGGGGGGATAAAGTTATAATCCTGGAACTTCATAGAACTGTAAATATAATGACGGGTGAAATACGTGCTATTTTATTTTTTTGAGAGAGACTTAATATAAAGGCTCTCCACCTTTTCCCGCGCCCATGGCGTTTTGCGCAGGAAGGTAAGACTGGAATTGATGCTGGGGTCTTTGGCAAAGCAGTTTATCCTGATCCGTCGTGCCATTTCCTCCCAGCCGTATTGCTCTACAAGGGTTTCCAGGATAAACTTCAGGGTTTTTCCGTGTAAGGGGTCGTTGCTTTGTTGCTCACTCATACCAATGCTTAATTTCAGGAATGGATTTGTTTAATGCTGATTTCCAGTTCGCGTTCAATCATCTTTAAACCCGGGCGGTCAGCCTCGTTGATGAGGCTGAGAGAAAAGCCTTTGCGCCCTGCCCTGGCAGTACGACCGCTGCGATGGGTATAATATTCTGTTTGCTCCGGGAGGTTGTAGTGCACCACCCATGCCAGCTCCTCCACATCCAGTCCGCGGGCTGCCAGGTCGGTAGCTACTAGCACCTGTAACTTTTTATTCTTAAAGGCACGCATTACCTTGTCGCGTTCTTTCTGCATCAGGTCACCGTGCAAAGCATCCGAGTTATAATTCTCGTCCATAAGCTCCTGGGCAAGGCTTTTTGCTCCTGCCTTGGTTCTGCAGAATACCAAACCGCGGTTTTTGCCCTGCGATTTCAAAAAATGAAACAGCACTCTGGATTTTTCATCATTCGTGCAAAGCACAAATTTATGTTCTATATCCCTGTTGATGACATCGTGTTTGCTAACCTGCACACGCATGGCATCGGGCGACAGATACCCTGCAATGATTTCTTTAAGTGCAGGGGGAATGGTAGCCGAAAACAGCCAGGTTTGGCGTTTGCCTTTGGTGTATGCAAGAATGGCATCCAGCTCCTCTTTAAAGCCCATGCTCAGCATTTCGTCGGCCTCATCCAGCACAATGGTTTTCACTGAGGAAAGATTAATGGCTTTGCGTTCCAGCAATTCCAGCAAGCGTCCCGGTGTGGCTACCACCACGTGGGTAGGGCGTCGGAGGGAATTGATTTGCTCATCAATACGTGCCCCTCCATATACCGATTCCACAAAAATTTTCTTGGGGGAATAGCGGGTAAACTTAAAGAGCTGCCTGGCAATTTGCTGACCCAGCTCGCGGGTTGGCGACAGGATTAAGGCCTGGGGGACAGGAATGTCCGGATTAACAGATTGCAGGATAGGCAATCCAAAGGCAGCGGTTTTTCCTGTTCCGGTTTGTGCCTGGCCAATAAAATCAGTGCCGGTTTCCAACAAGAAGGGAATGGCTTTTAACTGAATATCAGTGGGCTTTACAATCTTGTTTTCACTTAAAGCTTTTACAAAAGTATCGTTGATACCTAAATCAGAGAACGTTTTCAATAGTATAGTATAAAATTAGGGATGCAAAGGTAGTTGAAAATGAGGTGAAAACCTATTCTTTTTCGGAAGCTGGAAGTTGCTTTGCAAGTTAAAAGCCACCGCCCCCGGCGGGGGCATATAGCGATAGATAAAGACAATGACATTAGAGAACGGGCACCCCGGAGTGGGTGCAATAGAATTTGAGATGTTGGCACAAATCTTTATTCCACCCCGCTGGGGTGGGTTCATTTATTCATACCTCTATTCGCTATAGGTATGTCACCCCTCCGGGGTGGCTGCGGCACACGGCTCCGGAAGCTGGAAATTACCCCGCAGGTTTCCGGTTTCATCAGACCAGGAACTTCCAAATCAAAAGAATTATTATATTACAATCAT
>SLOR01000075.1 GCA_007132395.1 Bacteroidales bacterium | reverse complement strand
TATTGGAAGGAATAAAGCAAACAGGTACAGGAACCTTGGAAACACGCTGGAAATCAAAGGACGGTAAAGAGATCTTTGTTTTATTGAGTTCTTCACCTCTTGACCCCGACGACTACTCCAAAGGATTTAGCTTTACGGCTGTTGAAATTACCGAGCGTATCCATGCAGAAGAGAAACTTCGCAAGCAGTATGATATGCAGAAACTATTGGCCCAGGTGTCGGCAGCTTTGCTGGGGGGAGAAGGCGAAGGTTCACTGGATGACAGCATCAACAAATCGCTGGAACTGATGGGTCGGTTTTTCATGGCCGACAGATCGTATATTTTCCTGTTCAGTAATGATTATATAAAATTCTCTAACACCCATGAGTGGTGTGCACCCGGTATAGAAAGTCAGCTGCACCGTATTCAGAATGCTTCAGTAAAAGATTTTGGATGGGGGCTGGAAAAATATCTGCGGGGCGAGATGGTACATCTTGAAGATTTGGATACCTTGCCCCCGGAAGCCGGAATGTTTAAAAAAGAACTTGAGCAACAGCAAGTTAAATCTCTTCTTGCTGTTCCACTTATGATGCCGGACCGGGTGTTGGGGTTCGTGGGTTTTGATGTGGTAAAGGAAAAGATTAAATGGACACCGGAACAGCTGGCATTTTTGTCCTTCCCGGCCGAACAGTTTGCCAATGCCATTGCACGGCACCGTACCGAAAAGAAATTAAAGCAAAGTGAAAGCAGGTACCAGTCGGTGGTAAATACCCAGCAGGAAATGATTTGCAGGTTCTTGCCTGATACTACTATTACCTTTACCAATGAGGCCTATCGAAGGCTTTTCAAGCGCAGCCATTACGAATTGCTGGGCGAAAAGTTCATTAACTTTTTGCCCGACGAACGGCACGAGAAAATTCATCAACACTTAGCAAAATTTACCCCGCAAAGCCCTGTACATTCTTACGAAGTAGAAGCTTCCCTCTCCGATGGTACCCGTCAATGGCAGCAATGGACGGATGTAGCGATTTTTGACGCTGATGGCAAAATCATGGAATTCCAGTCTTCAGGACAGGATATCACCGACCGCATTGAGAGGCTGCGCCTGGAGCAGGAGTTGGTGCTCGCACAAAAAAGTGTTGAATTTAAAAAGAACTTTCTGGCCAATATGAGTCATGAAATGCGGACACCTCTAACGGGAATTGTTGGTATTATTGAGGTGCTTGAAAAATCCACCCTTGACACAAGCCAGCAGGAATACCTTGAAATATTAAAGCACTCCAGCGAAAACCTCAGGGATGTCATTAACCAGGTACTTGATTTTTCCAAAATAGAAGCTGGAAAGGTGAGGCTGAAACTTAAGGTATTCCCGTTATTTGATTTAATCCATTCAAGTAAAAACTATTTTACTGCTATCGCGGGCAATTCTATCCGTTTTACTACAACCCTGGATAAAAACCTGCCGCAATACATTAAAGCTGATGAAAGCCGCTTGTGCCAGGTGCTCAATAATTTGATATCCAATGCTGTAAAGTTTACTGTGAAGGGTAAAATCAATGTGAAAGCAGAGCCGGTGCCCCATACCGTGCAAAACGGCAAACGATTGTTTAAAATTACTGTAACCGATACAGGGCACGGTATTGCAAAAGAAAAGCTGAATAAGCTTTTTATGCCATTTTCGCAAATTGATGAAAGGGACATCCGCAAGTACGAAGGCACTGGCCTGGGCCTTGCCATCTCTAAAGAGTTGGTGGCCTTACACGGAGGAGAAATAGGTGTGGAAAGCATACCCGGCAAGGGGAGTAGCTTCTGGTTTACCTTTCTGGCCGAACCCTTTGATGAAGGTGAATTGAGGGAATCCGGTGCGCTTGCACCGGAAAATACTAAAGGACTGAGGATTCTTCTGGTAGAAGACAAAAAAGTAAACCAGAAAGTTATCAGCCTGATGCTCGCCTCCATGGGGCACGAAGTTACCATCGCCAACAACGGGCGCGAAGCACTCGAACTTTTTAAGCCCGATACCTTCGATTTAATTTTAATGGATATACAAATGCCCGAAATGGACGGGGTAATGGCCACAAAGCAACTGAAGTCAAAGTATTCCTCTCTGCCTCCAATCGTGGGGTTAAGCGCCAATGCTTTTGAAGGAGATAAGGAAAAGTATATGGCCCTGGGCATGGACGATTATCTTACCAAACCCGTTAAAGGAAAAGATTTCGCGAATCTTATAGAAAAGTGGTTTTGAGTATTGCGGCAGGAAAATATTGCTGGTAGAGGGGGTTGGCAGCTTTTCAACGGGAGTGGTGCTATGGCCATAAACAGCATAGCATGTATTGCATAATCTGAAGTTTTATCTGCTTATCAGTGTTTCACGTGTAAATTCTTTTGCTGCTTGTTGTATTTTCACGAAATTGTTATGCTCAAAAAATGAGTATTAAACAAAAAGCCTATGATTGCAGAGGTCAAAGTGTTTTTATTTCCATGTATTTTGATTTTCTGGCTTTGTTGTATTACGACCGGAATGAGTGCTGCGCCCGGAATAGATCAAGAAAAGTCGGGAGTCGATGCATACTTGCAGGGTGCTGATAGAGATACCGTTAAGATAGGTGTGCTTGCCAATCGCGGAGATGCTATCGGTCTCAGGGAGTGGACACTCCTTGCTCAATATCTGACCCGTGAAATTGATTCGGAAATTTTCACCATCGTGCCCATGTCATTCAGAGAGACTCTTGAAAAAGTCGCAAACCGGGAGGTTTCTTATATAATTGTGAATTCTTCCTATTATGCGTTTTTAGAATATCACAACATGGCACTGCGCATCGCAACACTTCAAACCATTAGCAGTGTGGGGTCTAAGGTGAATTTCGGAGGCGTTGTGTTTACAACTTCCGACAGAAATGATATTAATGAACTCAAAGATTTAAGGAAGAAAAGATTTGCTGCTGTCGACGAAAACTCCCTGGGTGGATGGCATGCCGCGTGGTACGAATTAGAAAAATCCGGGCTGAAACCCCGGAGGGACTTTTCAGAATTGATTTTTTCAGGATCTCATGATGGGGTGGTATATGATGTGCTGCAGGGACGGGTTGATGCAGGAACCGTAATAACAGGGCAAATCGAAAAAATGGCCGCTGAAGGTCGCGTGGATATAAACCGCGTAAAAATTATTAATCCCTTAAGCCGGCAAGGTTTCCCATTTTTGTTGTCTACTGATTTATATCCTGAGTGGCCTTTTGCTGCTTTGCCACATGTCTGCTCTCAGTTAAGCAAGGAAATTACTATTGCCCTGCTCAAAAAAGAGAAGGATGACGCCGCGCTCCTTGCAGCAGGAATTGCCGGATGGGATATCCCCCAGGATTATGATGGTGTGCGAAAAATCTTGCAGGAACTTGAGCTGCCTCCTTTCGAGGATTTCGGCAAAATAACTCTCTGGCAGGTTTTGCGCCAATACCAGGTGTTTGTTGGAGCTTCTTTCTTACTGCTCATGATGATTTCGCTTTCCTGGGTTTATATGAAAATTCTAAACAGAAAACTGAAACGAGCCACCCTGGAGCTGGCTGAAAGTGAAAAACAATTTCGGGTATTGTACGAAAACTCTTCCGTATCAATTATTGTTCATGACGCTGAAACAAGCGCGGTGATAAGAGCTAACGAAAAAGCGATATCATCCTATGGGTTTACTACTTTTGAAGAACTTCAGGCACACAACCTTTGGGGCGAATCACCTTATTCCGAAAAGGAGGTTGAATATTGGTTTAAAAAAGTAATAGAAGAAGGCCCCCAGCGATTTGAATGGAAGTCGCAAACCCTAACAGGTGACGTTTTATGGGAGGACGTTCTGCTGCAAAAAGTGCAACTCAAGGGAGTCGATTATATCATTTCTACCGCTGTAGATATAAGTGATAAAAAAGAAAGAGAGCTGTTGCAGAAAAAACGCCTGGAAAAGGAAGTGGAAATAGCCCGTAATACCCTGCAGTTCAAGCAAAAATTCCTGGCCAACATGAGTCATGAAATTCGTACTCCCCTTACGGGCGTGCTGGGCATGGTTGAAATTTTGTCGCAAACATCGCTGGATGAACAACAAATGGACTATCTGGCAACTTTGAAAGTATCTGGAGAAAACCTAAGAGAAGTTATTAACCAGGTGCTGGACTACTCTAAGTTAGAGGCAGGTAGAGTAAAGCTAAATCCAAGGAATTTTCGGCTGGCCCATATTCTTTCAAACGGACAAAAGCTCTTTTCCAGCCTGTGCACAGGTAAGTCCATTGCGTTTCATACTACTATCGACCCTCGTTTGCCAAATATTCTGTATGCCGATGAAATTCGCATCATGCAGGTGATAAACAATTTTGTTTCCAATGCGGTAAAGTTTACAAGTAATGGAGAAATTTTCCTTTCAGCCAGGCTTGCTGAGGAGATATCGCCCGACGGTACACTTAAAGTTGAAATAAAAGTACAGGATACCGGGCAGGGGATTTCTTCTGAAAAACAGGAAAAACTCTTTGTCCCCTTCTCGCAGGTTGAAGAATCTGATATGCGACACAATGAAGGTACTGGGCTAGGTCTTGCAATATGCAGTGAATTGGCCGGTTTACTTGGAGGAGCCATAGGGGTGGAAAGCCTGCCGGGAAAAGGGAGTACTTTCCGGTTTACTTTTAATGCCCGCGAAGCCTGCGCAGATGAACTAAAGGAAGAAGTCTTTCGGGATAATATTTCTCAGGAGAGCCGGAGTCTCAGAATCCTTTTTGCCGAAGATAAAATAATTAATCAAAAGGTGGTTAGTTTAATGCTTAACTCTCTTGGGCACACTGTCATTCTTGCAAACAATGGTAATCACGCTCTCGAGTTGTTCAAGCTCCACCAATTTGACCTTATCTTGATGGATATCCAGATGCCGCTAATGGATGGGATTACTGCAACACGTATTTTAAAACAAAAATATGAAAATAAACTGCCCCCCATCGTAGGCTTAAGTGCCAATGCCTTTGAAGGCGACCGGGAAAAGTACATGGCACTGGGACTGGACGAATACATTACAAAGCCCTTTAAAAAGGAAGATCTTGAGAAGTTATTCAGGAATTATTTCTAATAAAAAATGTTTTTCAAAAACAAAAACCTTTGGTTAAACCTTAACTATAGGCAATGGAGTTATAACAGCCAATGAAAGGAGATAGGCCAGAAGGCGATTTTTTTATCGTTTGCAATGAGGGAAATGGAGAAACATTATGGGTGAAAAATGCAAAAATATTCCGCAAAAATACCCGGGCCTGCAGAATTAATACATGTAATTTTGCCAATGAATAGCAAAGATGGCGTAACTTATTGGTTCTTTTTCAATATTGGGGAAATCACTTACTATGAAAAAAATTCTGATAATAGAAGACGATATCGGTATTGCCGGTTTAATGAAACTTGCCCTGCATAATGAAGGGTATAAGGTTACTCTTGCACATACCGGACAACAGGCACTGGAGCACCTGCTGCAATTTACCTACGACCTGGTGGTGCTTGATATTACACTTTCCGACATGAAAGCTATGGAAATTATAGCACAGCTGGAGCAGGAGGAAAAGCAGATGCCTTCATTTATTGTGGTTACATCTATGGACGATACTGCCTTCGCTGTAGAAATGATGAAAGCGGGGGCGTATTACTACATGGTGAAGGACAGGCATATTTCTCAAAGGCTGTTAAAGGTGATTAAATTGTGGGAAAATGATGTACAG
>SLOR01000175.1 GCA_007132395.1 Bacteroidales bacterium | reverse complement strand
ATCGCCCTGGGCATTAGCATGGAAAATACCGGATTGGCCATGTGGCTGGTGTCGAGCATCAACTGGGAAATGTTCCCGCAATTGTTGTTGTTGCTTGTTTTCGGCTTCGTGGCACTTATGCTTTCCAACTTCCTCTCCAATACCGTTACTGCCACTTTGCTTATTCCCCTTGCAGTGAGTATGGGTACAAGTGGTATTGGTGGTGAAGGATTCAGCCTGGTAATTACTTCGCTGGTAATTGGCTCAGCCTGCAATATGGCTATGCTGCTGCCCATTTCTACGCCCCCCAATGCCATTGCCATGAGTACGGGATTTATCAAAACACCCGACATGGTGAGGGTAGGTATTGTTATCGGACTGGTGGGTATTGTTGCCGCACTGGTTCTGTCACAATTGTACTGGCCTTTGATTATTAACTAAAACAAAGAACAAGATGTCTGATATTTATATTATCTGTGTAGAAGACGAACCCCAGGTGCTGGATGTGGTAGTTCGTGATCTGGCTCTCCTGGAAGAGGTTTTTCCCATTGAAGTGGCAAACTCGGCAGATGAGGCCCGGAAGTTAATTAAAGAGCTCAAAGAAGAAGGCCATAAAATCGGTCTTGCCCTTTGCGACCATATTATGCCCGGAGATAAAGGAGTGGATTTGCTCATTGAAATGCAGAACGATCCTTATACCGAGGCCACAAGAAAAATACTCCTCACCGGACAGGCAGGCCTGGAAGAAACCATTGAGGCAGTGAACAAAGCCAAACTCAACCGCTACATTGCCAAACCCTGGGAACCGCAAAAACTTGTGGAAGTGGCCGTGGATGAACTTACTTCCTACGTAATAGCACAGGAAAAAGAACTCTTGCCTTTTATGGCGGTACTTGACCAGGAAAGGCTGCAGGAAGCCATACGTACGCAGGGTTACCTGTAATTTTATAACTTTTTTATCATTGTAATGGCTCAGTCCCGACCCGAATTTCCCCGCTCCGAAAGAAGGCCCAATGTAATTGGTGCCTCCGCTCGCCCTGTTTTCAACAAGGCCACCTTTGTGCAGGATATTATGGAGCTGATGCCGCAATCGGATTTGCTCTCGCGACTGAGAAAAGATTTTAAGGAAGGGGATGTTTTACTTGCGGAGAAAAATTCGAATCAAACACTTTACGTAATTCTGGATGGGTCTGTGAGCCAAGTGAAAGAGGGAGAGGATATTGATGCAAAAATCGGGATGCAGGGTCCCGGTGATTTTATCGGGTTATTGTCTTTTCAATCCGGAGAGCCGGTATTTACCACCGCCAGGGCAAGTTCTAATGTTACTACTCTTGCCCTGAACCATGCAGATTTTGAAATCTTTCTCAACAAGTATCCCAATATCAGTAAAACCCTGCAGGGACTTATTTTTTCCAATCTGGCAGACAGGTACCGCAGCGTGGTGAACCTGCACCTGGAGGTGGCACTGCTTACCCGTGAACTGGAAAAGGAGCGAAATCAGTTGAAAAAGGCTATCCGTGAGTTGGAGCGCACGCGTAATGCACTTATATCACAGGAGAAAATGGCCACCCTGGGAGAGCTCACCGCCGGCCTTGCCCATGAAATCAACAATCCGGCCTCGGCTTTGCTGCGCTCGGTAGATTATCTTTCCACAAACCTTCCTGCTATGGCCGAAAGAGCCTCAGCACTTCCCGATACCGGTCTGGTGCGGTATTTTTTTGAAGCGGGGATGAAAAGAGAATATGCCGATACGGCAGAGCAAAGAGCCCGCATGAAGGAACTGGCCGCACAGTTTCCGCACTTGAACAGAAGCCGCCTGAGGGTAATGGCAGATATGGATAAAGAAGTGTTTGATCAGATCAAACCCCTGGCAAAGAAAGAGCAAAAGCAGGAGATGCTGCAGCTTTTGTTGGATGCTTTCCAGTCGGGTGTGTTTATGAATGGCATCAGGCTCTCTACCTCCCGTATCGAGTACCTGGTAAAAAGTTTGAAAAGCTATAGCCGCAAATCAGGGAAAGAGCCCGAAATCGCTGATGTAAGGGAAGGGCTCAGGGAAACACTGCAAATCCTGGGCAACAGACTTAAGGATATTAAAGTCACCATTGATTTTCCTGAAATACCTGCTGTGCGCTGCTTCGTGGGCGAAATGAACCAGGTATGGACCAACATCATTATCAATGCCTGTGATGCCATGAGTGACAAAGGACAGCTGTTTTTAAGCTGTGGATATGAGGAAGCAGAAAAAATGATTTGGGTGAAAATTGGCGACAGTGGCCCGGGAGTACCCGATAAGATCAAGAAACGTATTTTCGATTCCAGCTTTACCACCAAAACTGCCGGGGGAGAATTTGGTCTGGGCATTGGTCTGGCCATTACTTTAGGCATTATTGAAGCTCATCACGGCAACATTGCCATTAACGACAGGGACGGAGGCGGTGCCGAATTCTACATAGCCCTGCCGGCCTATTTATTATAAAATGGCCTCCCCGGAAATCCTTCCCACTTTTCCCTGCTCCCAAATAAACAATCATGCATTTTTTGCATTACCTGTAATAAGTATTTTCCAATCCTTCCCGTCAACTGATTATTTTTTTTTGCGGTAATCCAATCATCTGAAACTAATAATTAATAACTACCTTCCATGATCCTCAGATTTGCCATCATCATTCTCATTCTTCTGGCTATTGATTTATATGGCTGGTATGGGTTAAAAAAACTATTACAACACGGCCCTTTTTCCTCCCGCCGCAGGCAAATTCTACGCGCTTACTGGTTTATGGATGTGGGCTTTATTATTTTTTCCATCATTTGGGTAATAATTATTCGCACCAGCTCATGGCCCGATTATGTAATGTATCGTAATTACTTTTACATAACAGGGGCCTTCGTGCTGATTTTTCTTCCCAAATTAGTTTTTCTCATTTTCAATAGCATTGATGATGGTAAACGACTGATTTTCGCTCTTATCCGTTACCTGTCTGCATTGTCGGATAAAACACCGAGGGTCCGGCTGAATACCTATCCTGTAATACTTACCACCGGATTTGTGTTATCACTTTTTATGTTTGTGTGGGTATTGTATGGAGTGGGCTACGGTCGGTTTCATTTCCAGGTAAAGGAAGTTACGGTTGAGCTGGAAAGCCTGCCCGAATCCTTTGAGGGGATGCGCATAATTCACATTACCGACACCCACTTTGGCAGCTTTGCGCGCAAACGTCCGGTGGAGCGAGCTTTGAAAAAGATTCGTTCTATTCCTCATGACATGCTTCTGTTCACAGGCGATATGGTAAACAATGAAGCGGTAGAAGCTGAACGCTTTATTGAGAGCTTTCAAAAGATACAGCCTCCCCACGGCATGTATTCGGTGCTGGGAAATCATGATATGGGCGATTACCGCCGTTGGTACACCATTGAAGAAAAGGAGGCCAACCTGGAGCAGCTGGAAGAAATTCAGCACGCCATGGGCTTTACATTGCTGCGCAACCAGCACGAATTTATTGTAAGAAAAAATGATTCTCTTATGATTGCCGGGGTAGATAACTGGGGATTGCCACCCTTTGCCCAGTATGGCGATCTGGACGAAGCCCTTGGCGAAGCAAACGACTTCCCCCATATCATTTTGCTCTCGCACGACCCTTCACACTGGCGCGAGCAGGTTATTCCGCAAACCCGCATTATGCTTACCCTTTCGGGGCACACCCACGGCATGCAATCAGGAATCAATACGCCATGGTTTCAGTGGAGCCCCGTGGCCCTGAAGTATGATGAATGGAGTGGGTTATATAATGAAAGCGAACAGTTCCTTTATGTGAACCGCGGATTGGGCTACCTGGGTTTCCCGGGCAGGCTGGGCATGCGGCCCGAGATTACGGTAATTACCCTGCGCAGTTCATAGCAGTTTATTATGTCAGTCTGATAGCCGTGCTACCATCTGCTTTAATATTGTCAAATAATTTGTACTTTCGTGCTCCCAAAAACAAAATATGGCAAGCCCTGTAAAGATTAAGAATAGAAAAGCTTCTTTTGAATTTTTCCTTTTGGAAAAGTTTATTGCCGGTATTGTGCTTACAGGTACAGAAATAAAGTCTCTGCGCGGAGGTAAAGCCAGTATCAATGAGGCTTACTGTGCTTTTACAGGTGATGAGCTTTTTGTACGCAATATGCATATTGCCGAGTACGACTTTGGCACCTACAACAACCACGAACCCAAGCGTGAACGCAAACTTTTACTCACCCGCAGGGAGTTGCGCAAATTAAAATCCAGCCTGGCAGAAAAAGGGCTTACGCTTATTCCTACGTTTTTATTTATTAATGAGAAGGGATTGGCCAAGCTGGAAATCTCCCTGGCCAAGGGAAAGAAACTCTACGATAAACGCGAAACGCTCAAGCAGAAAGATACCAAAAGAGACCTGGAGCGAAGCGGCTATTGATAGAATTACACTAATCCCCCGAAATTTTATTGATTGGTATTGCTGGAAGTAGGTCCCATCCAGTAAGGTGGCTCATCGGCATCATACTCGTCCTCCTCCTCGGGTTCCAGCTCCCACGAATATTTTTTCCGTTGCGGCCCTTCGGCCCGGTAAAATAATGCCAGGATAACTCCTGCCAGCATACCCATAAGGTGCCCTTCCCACGATACTTTTTCGCGCAAGGGAAAAATACCCCATACCATACTCCCGTAAAGAAATGCTACCAGCAGCGAAAGGGCCATCAACCGCGGATGACGACGTATTACACCACTCACAAAAAGAAACGCAGCCCAGCTGTAAATAATTCCGCTGGCACCAATATGATAGGCTTCGCGGGCAAAAACCCACACCCATATGCCACTCATGAGCCACGCCAAAAGTGTTATGCGTAGCCCCAGTTCGCTGTAAAAGTAAAACAATGCGGTGCCCAGGATAAGCACCGGGAAGGTATTGGAAACCAGATGTTCGTAACCTCCATGGATGAGCGGTGAGAAAAGAACTCCCCTAAGACCGGAAATACTTAACGGATACACCCCAAAAGTTCGCAAATCCACACCCAGAAGGCCTTCCGAAATTTTTATCAACCACAGCAGTGCCACGAAACCAAAAGGTATCATAAATGCGCTGACCAGCTGAGTATGTATTTTTTTCATATTTCGAATGGCTCGTTGTAGTGCAGGAGATAAAAATACAATTTTTTCTCTATATACTATGGCACCTCACTGAGGTGCTGAGGGGAATGCGGTGATATTGTTTCTATCGCTATGCCACCCCGCTGGGGTGGACCGGGGCATTGAATGCCATTTTTTTCTATCGATATGTCACCTCTCTGAGGTGAGACCACTCTCAAAATGCTGTTTGCAGCCTAAGCCCCCAGCGGGGGCACATAGCGATAGAAAATGTATGGCGTAGGAGAGAACGGGCACCCCGGAGTGGGTGCAATAGAATATGTGGAAATGGTGTGTATTGCTATGAAACCTCACTGAGGTGCTGAGGGGAATGCGGTGATATTGTTTCTATCGTTATGCCACCCCGCTGGGGTGGTTAGAGGCATTGATTCCGATTTTTTTATCGTTATATCACCTCTCTGAGGTGAGTTAGAGGTCGGTGTTTCTGTTTTTCTATCGCTTTTTCACCTCTCTGAGGTGAAAGCATATCTGAGAATGGTCATTGCAGATCCAAAGCCCCCATGGGGGGCGAATAGCGATAGAAAATGCATAGCCGTTGGAGAGAACGGGCACCCCGGAGTGGGTGCAATAGAATATTTTTTT
>SLOR01000109.1 GCA_007132395.1 Bacteroidales bacterium | reverse complement strand
TTGCAGGAAGCATAAAAAAGCCCCGATGTCAGCAACATTGGGGCTTTTTTGTAAATTCAAAAGAATATATTATTTCACCATTATTTTTCCGTTGACCGACTGACCGCCGGAGAAAATATTATAGAAATAAATTCCTCCGGGAGCATTTTCTCCGCTCCAGAAGAAGTTGCTTTGTCCGGGTCCGAAAGCATTCATCTGTTCATAAACTACTTGACCCTGCATATTGATGATGCGGATATGGTAATCGCTGCCGGCGTTAAAGCTGAAATTGAAACCTCTGTCAGAAGGGTTAGGGAAGATGCTTACTTTGGATGCCTCTTCACTGATAAGAGGTCGTGTGCTCAGTGGCAGCCCGTGGTCGGGGAATTCGGCGGTTGAATACAATCGGTATTCGCCGGGCTGAAGTGTAATGGCATCATTGGTATTGGTTACCTCCAGGGTTTCACGGCTGAAAAATTCGTACCAGGTGCCGGTTTGCTGGAAGTTGGGTGAAATATCCAGGGGTTGTACGCCAAAGTTGCCCAATACGGTAACATTGTTGTCGGTATCATTCAGGTGAATTCTTTTTCCTGTGCCACCGGCAACGATGGTGAAGTCATCGGTACGGAAAATGTCGTTTTCTTTCTTCAACTCTGTGAGGATTGAATAAACATCGTACAGTCTTTTTCTTTGCCAGTCGTCGTAATAATCCCAGCGGATGGGTTTGGGATCCGTGCGGCATCTGCCCGGGTCATTTGGGTCGGTAAGATTTGCTGGAATTGGATTCACCGGGCTGTTTCCGCAATGGTTTATAGAGTAATCATAGCCAAGTTCACCAAATTGCCAAATCATTTTGGGCCCGGGGATGGTGAAGTAAAAAGCTGCGGCCAGTTCTGCCCTGCGCAGGGCTGTACCCAGGCTTTTAATATTATGGTTTGGGTTGTCGGAGTTGCCGTAGCTAAGGTTTTTGTGCATTATGCGTTCCTCATCATGGCTTTCCATGTAGCCAATCAGGTGGGGGTCATTCCAGCCTCTGCCAATGTGCGACATGCCATTGAAGTTACTCTGTGGCATCCATCCCATGGCAGCTTCCTGGTAAGCATGTGTGATATTGCCCCAGATAAGCATGCCAGAGTCGGCCAGCTCTTTCTCTTCATCATTGGCGGTAAAATGCTCAAGAATTACATACGCATCGGGGTTTACACTCCACACATGGTTGGCAATTCTTTTCAGGTTGGCCACACGTGCCGCATCGTAATTCCACCCCTGACCTCCGGTTTGCTGGTTGGTAAAGCCTTTGGTGAAGTCAAAGCGGAAGCCGTCAACCCTGAACTCTGTAAGCCAGAATTCGGTAATACGATTGAACATCTCATGCACGTAAGGGCTGTTTTGGTCAAAGGTGTTTCCCCAGCACCAGGGCTCATGGGGGCAATCTTCCAGAAACCATGGGTTGTCGGGAGAAGGCTTGCCCCAGTTGCCTGCATTGGGGTCGAAATACATCTGCACATGGGGAGAGAGGTTGAAAGAGTGATTCAATACAATGTCAAGCACCACGGCAATACCCCGGCTATGGCATTCGTCGATAAATCTTTTGTAATCTTCAATGGTACCGTAGGCCTTGTCTGTAGCAAAGTAAAGGGCAGGGTTATAGCCCCATGAAATATTTCCTTCAAACTGGTTGATGGGCATAAGTTCAATGACGTTAACTCCAAGCTCTTCCAGGTAATCCAGTTTCTCCATCACGTCTTTTATGGCAGAGGTTTCCACGAAGTCACGGATAAGGAGTTCGTAGATTACCATATCTTCCGGGGCAGGAGGGTTAAAATCCGTTGTCTGCCATTGATAGGTTTCTCTTGCGGGGTGAAGAATACTTACCAGGCCCGTAGTTTTGTTTACGGGATAAGGTTTCAGGTTGGGGTAGTTATATTCATTTATCCAGTGGTCGTTCCATGGGTCAAGCACCTTGTGGGTATAGGGGTCGGCAAGGCGCAATTCGTTGTCAATAAAATACTGAAATCCGTATTCGGTGTCGGGGGTGAGGTCAGTGAGGGTAATCCAGAAGTGGGTACCGTCGGGGGTTACATTCATGTAGCCCTCTTCATTAACCATCCAGTCGTTGAAGTCTCCAATTACGAATACAAATTCTTTCAATGCCGGAGGATCGTGCAATACCAGGGTAACCGTATTGTCATCAATATAGTTAATGCCGGGTATTACATCATCTGGCAGAGCTGCCACCTCGGGTTGCGATCTTACAAACACATAGGTAGAGTCGTACACCACGTTATCATCGGCATCCTGGGCTTTTGCAATCAACCAGAAGGTTCCGTGTCCGTAATCAGTGGTAATGAAATCGTAGGAAATTTCCTCGTCAGTAGTAAATTCCACCTGGTTGTCGTCCACATACAGGCTCAGGTTTTCTGCCATATTGGAGGCAGCCTTTACCGTGAGCGTTGCTCCCATCTCTACAATGGGTTGACCTTTTGGAGGGTTAGTGATGGCAACATTTAGGGTGGGTTCGAATACCTCGATAAACAGGTCTGCTGACTGCGGGCTACCGGTGGCTGCCCTGAATACAAATGCCAGTCCGATTACTTTGCTCCCGTCAGGAACACTGTAATACTCCCTGATGTTGGGTGTTATGACCAACTGGTAAAGGTTTTCACCCAGATCGGTGAGCTTGGGCTGTGTAGTGTTGTTGTTCCAGCTGCCGATTACATGCTGCCAGTTGCCAACGCCCTCGATGTTTACGCCTGTATGGGCATAAATATCACCAGTGTAACTCTCAAGGTCGGTTCCTGTGGCGTTAAATGTTATGATAATTTCTTCCGCGTCGGTGGGGAATACCGGATTGGAAGTGACTTGCGCCTGCACCGAAATGGCTGTCATGAGCAGGATCAGTGATAGAAAACCTGTTAAAGGTTTCAAAAGTGTAGTAATAAGCTTCATGCTTTTGTTTTTTAGTGATACTTACAATGCAAAGCGCTGAAGCGCTCCTTTTTTTCCAGCACCAAAAATACGAAAAAATCTCATTTTCATGGGGTTTTGTGTTTTTTTAAGGCTTACCACAGGTCGTTAAAACGCTTACTTACAAAGAGCATTTGTTGATTTTTATCAGAGGTCTTGACATATGATAAATATTGTTTTAATTTTACTCAATACAATAAATCCTGCTTTTTAAGTTTTATTCCCTGATAGATAAGGTCCAGCCAAAGAATTAAAGCTTAAACTTCCATCGGTTATTTTAATATAAAACAGATACTAAGATGAAAAAAATTTTGAAGATTTCAGGTATTATAGTGGGTGTTCTGCTTATACTGCTTATCGTGCTTCCCATTATATTTAAAGGCAAAATTGCCGAACAGGTAAAAATTGCCATCAATGAAAATGTAAATGCGCAGGTAGATTTCGGCACTTTCCGGATTTCACTGCTCCGAAACTTTCCGAATGTTTCTTTCCGGCTCAATGACCTGAGTGTTGTAGGTAAAAATGAATTTGAAGGAGAAACGCTGGCCGAAGTAAAGAGTTTTTTTATCTCTGTCAACCTGATGAGTCTTTTCAGCGATGACGGATATGAAATAAAAACCATTCGTGTGGATCAGCCCAGGCTTTTACTAAAGGTGCTCAAGGATGGTACCGCCAACTGGGATATTGCCATTCCTGCTGATGAGGTTGAACCCGCCGACCCCGAAGAAAGTTCTGATTTCAAAATTGCCCTGCGCCGTTTGCAGGTGCGCGATGGCTATATCGTTTACGACGACCAGTCCATGGACTTGTACGCGAGATTGATAAACTTTAACCATACCTTACGCGGTGATTTTACAGCTGACTTCACCAGCATTGCCATCCGAAATACAACCGTTGAATCATTGCTGGTTCGCTATGAGGGCATACCCTATCTTAACGGTGTTTTTGCCGAGCTGGTGGCCGACATAGATGCTGACCTGAATAAGTTTGAATTTACCTTCCGCGACAATACCATGCACATCAATGATTTAATGATGGTTTTTGAAGGAACCTTTGCCATGCCTGACGATGAAATGATAATGGACTTTACTTTTGCCTCTCCCCAGGGAGAATTCAAGTCCTTCCTTTCCCTTGTGCCGGCAATATATACAAAGGACTTTGAAGGATTACAAACCAGCGGTACCCTGGCTTTTAACGGTTTTGTAAAAGGTGTTTTTGACGACGATAATATCCCTGGCTTCGGGATTAATATTGATGTGGATAACGGAATGTTTCAGTATCCCGATCTGCCGGCTGCTGTTACCGATGTTTATATCCGCACCCGTATCAACAATCCTGGTGGAGATGCCGATTTTACTGTGGTGGATGTGAGCCGTTTTACCATGAAGATGGCCGATAACCCCATCGATTTTCGTATGCTTCTGCGCACCCCGGTTTCAGACCCGGATATCGACATGGCATTGAAAGGAAAGCTCGACCTGGGCAATATAAAAGATTTTTATCCGCTGGAGGAAGGTGAAGAGCTCAAGGGGCTTGTTGAGAGTGACATGAGTGCCAAAGGGAAAATGTCGAGTATAGAAAATGAACGCTATGACCAGTTTCATTTTGCCGGAAATTTTTCTGTAACCAATATGGTTTATACCAGTGCCGATTTTCCTCAGGGCATTCAAATTGGCCGGGCCGATATGCGTTTTTCTCCCCAGTATGCCGAAATCCCTTCTTTTGATATGGTTATTGGAGAAAGCGACTTGTCTGCCTCGGGGCGCATTGACAATATCCTGGGTTATGCACTGAATGACGAATTGCTCAGCGGAAGATTCCAGACCCGCTCTGCCTTTTTCAACCTTAATCAGTTTATGGAAGAAGAACCAACAGAACCTACCGATGAACCCATGGAGCTTACGGCCATTTCCATTCCCGCCAATATTGATTTTAACCTTCAGAGTAATTTTGAAAGGATTCTTTTTGGTGAACTGGAAATTACCAATGCCAGGGGGAATATTCGCATTGCCGACCAGACAGCACGTATGGAGAATGTTCGGATGAACCTGCTGGATGGAACACTTGTGCTGAATGGTGCCTATGCTTCTCATGATATTAATTATCCCGTTATTGACTTCGCGTTGAATATTTCGGGTTTTGATTTTCAGCAAACCTTCAATACTTTCAACACATTCCGCTTGCTGGCCCCCATTGGAGAGAGAGCACACGGCAATTTTTCGGCAAGCTTCGACCTGAACTCGGTACTTGACAGAAACCTGGATCCTTTGCTTAACACACTCGCTGGTGGCGGAAGTTTTCAGACAGCCTCCGTGCGTGTGGATAACAGCCCTGCCCTTACAGGGCTTGCAGACAACCTGAGAATGGACATGTTCCGTCAGCTGCAACTGCGCGACCTGCTGGTATATTTCGAGTTTAAAGACGGAGGCGTGGAGGTGAAACCTTTTGATATGCAATTCGGACGATCTTCTGCCCAGCTTAGCGGGACACATTCTTTTGACCAGAGCATCAATTATCTGATGAGCATGGCCATACCACGGGCGGAGTTTGGAGGTGCAGCCAATCAGGCCCTGGAAAGCCTTGTTGGGCAGGCCGCCGGAAGGGGCATAAATATCAGCCCTGGAGAAACAGTAAACGTGGGCGTAGCCTTTACGGGCACAGTTACGGAACCCAGGGTATCTATAAGCCTTGCAGAAAGTGCTGCGGATGTTCGTCAGCAGGTGCAGGATGCTATTCAGGATGCGGTGCAGGACAGGGTGGATGACGTGAGAGAGCAGGCGCAGGAGGTTATTGACGATACAAG
>SLOR01000010.1 GCA_007132395.1 Bacteroidales bacterium | reverse complement strand
ATTTTGGGGGAGTATCCCGGCGGAAAAAATCAGCCCTGAAATATATTTTCAAAGAAAGCGTACGAAATTTTAACAAATATTTTGCTTATAAAGAAACATTCCATATTTTTAAAGCCTGTTTATACTCAACATAAAAATTTACCAACCGGGCGAAATTATGGATGAACACAAGCGAATTTATCGAATATTTCAATTGATTGCACGCCTCCGTTCTCCCCTGGGCAGCACCAAGCAGGAACTTGCCAGTGATTTTGATGTGAATGTAAGAACCATTGAGAGGTATTTTAAGCTCCTGAGAGAGTTGGGCTTTGAAGTAGTAAGAATAAAGCCACACAAGCGATATAAAATTGAAAATATTAACAGGCCGGGTTTCAAGCCCGAAGATTTAATTGTTTTTACCCTGGAAGAGGCCGCCGCTGTAAAAGATGCACTGTTGGGCAGCAAAATTACCGGCCCCTTGCAAAAAAGCCTCCTGGATAAACTTTATGCTCTTACAGACCTGGATGAACTTTCCGAGACTATCTTTAAGCAAAATGTTTCCAAAAATATCAGTAATATCAGGTTTGCCATTAAACACCGCCGGCAGGTCAAATTGAAAGGTTACCAGTCGGTAAATGGAAACGAGATAACCGACAAGATGGTAGAGCCTTTGCGCTTCTATGCCTACTACCGCTATCTTCTGGCATGGGAAGGGAAGACCCGGAAGGTAAAGCAATACAAAACTGAACGTATAGCAGAAGTGGAACTCACCGATAAGCCATTTTTAAGGAACGATGACCCATTGAACCACAAGGTGGATATTTTTGGCATGAGTGGCAATCAGCCCATACCCGTAAAGCTTTACTTAAGCCGCAGAGCCCGAATGCTTATGGAGGAGGAATTTCCGGAAGCATCCTTGTACCTCAATGTGAAAAGAGGGATGGATTGCTTTGAAGGAGAAGTGTATTCTCTTGAAGGTATCGGCCGTTTTGTGCTGGGGCTAATTGATGAAATAGAAGTTAGCGCCCCAAAAATGTTGAAAGAGTATATCAGCAGCAAGGTGAAAAAATCCAGTGTGGCATAAGTACAACCGTTAACTTATAATTTCTCAGCCAGATACTTTCCTGTAAAAGATTCTTCACATTTCACCAAGTCTTCAGGGGTGCCTTCAAACAGAAGATGGCCGCCCTTTTGCCCTCCTTCGGGGCCCAAATCGATAATCCAGTCAGCAGTTTTAATTACATCAGGATTGTGCTCAATGATGAGTATGCTGTGGCCCTTATCCAGCAACGCCTCAAATGCTTTCAAAAGAATGTGTATATCATGAAAGTGCAGACCTGTGGTGGGCTCATCGAAGATGAAAAATGTTTTTTGGGTACTCGCGCCTTTTGACAGGAAGGAGGCTAGCTTAATGCGCTGAGCCTCACCACCCGATAAAGTGCTTGACGACTGCCCCAGCTGCACATATCCCAGACCCACATCCTGCAGCGGCTTCAGGCGCTCGGCAATTCGGCGTGCCGGCTGTGGCTTATCGGGCGATGTGCTGAAAAACTCTATGGCCTGATCAACAGTAAGGGTAAGGATTTCGTTTATGGCTTTGCCGCGGAATTTGATATCCAGGATTTCTTCCTTAAACCGTGTTCCATTGCAGCTTTCGCAAACCAGGCTGATGTCGGCCATAAACTGCATTTCTATTTTCACCTCGCCTTCACCTTCGCACTCCGGGCAACGCCCACCGTCGATGTTAAAGCTGAAATAGCCCGGACTATAGCCCCTTGCTTTGGAAAGCGGATCCTGTGCAAAAAGATTGCGGATTTCGTCGTAGGCCTTGATATAGGTTACCGGGTTTGAGCGCGAGGAGCGACCAATGGGGTTTTGATCAATGAATTCAACATCGCTGATGGCAGCAATATCGCCTGTGAGCATGTCGAATTTTCCGGTTTTTTCTCCGTATCCGCCAAAGTGCTTTTTCAGTGCAGGGTAAAGGATGTTTTTGATAAGGGTAGTTTTGCCCGATCCGCTCACCCCGCTTACCACGGTCATCACATTGAGGGGGATTTTTACACTGAACCCCTTAAGGTTGTGTTGTCTTACGCCCTGCAATTCAATAAACTCCTTCCATTTCCTCCTTTTGGCAGGCACGGGGATATTGAGCTGATGGTTGAGGTAGCGTGCGGTGTAACTTTCTTTGCTTTTCAGTAAGTTTTCAAAATTACCCTGATATATAACATTGCCCCCCTGTGCTCCGGCAAGGGGCCCAATGTCGATAATCTGGTCGGCCGTGCGCATAATATCCTCATCGTGTTCTACCACTATTACTGTGTTGCCCAAATCGCGCAGTCGCTTGAGTATTTTAATAAGGCGGTGGGTATCGCGCTGATGCAGCCCTATGCTGGGTTCATCAAGGATGTACAAAGAGCCCACCAGGCTGCTTCCCAGGGAGGTAGCCAGATTGATACGTTGCGATTCTCCTCCCGAAAGGGTATTGGACAAACGATTGAGTGTGAGGTAGCCCAGGCCCACATCATTGAGATATTCAAGGCGGTTGTTAATCTCTGTGAGCAGCCTTTTGGCTATTTCCTGCTCATGCAATTCCATGCTTATGTTGGTGAAAAAATGGTATAACTCATCCAGGGGCATGAGTACCAGTTCGCTGATGCTTTTGTCTGCCACCTTAACATAGCTTGCATCTTTTCGCAGGCGTGTTCCCATACAGTCGGGGCACTGGGTTTTTCCCCTGTAGCGTGCCAGCATTACCCTGTATTGGATTTTGTAAGTGTTTTCTTCAATCATCCTGAAGAATTCACTGAGCCCGCTGAAATATTCATTGCCTTCCCATAGCAGGCGCTTCTGCTCTTCGCTAAGCTGGTAAACGGGCTTGTGAATGGGGAAGTCAAATTTATAAGCGTTTTTTACAAGTTCATCTTTCCACTCACCCATTTTTTCGCCTTTCCAGCATACAATGGCTCCTTCGTAAACCGAAAGGCTTTTATTGGGTATTACCAGGTCCTCATCAATGCCGATAATGCTTCCAAAGCCCTCGCAGGTTTTGCAGGCTCCATAAGGATTGTTGAAAGTGAACAGGTTTACTGAGGGCTCCTCGAAACTCATCCCGTCCAGTTCGAAGCGGTTGTTGAAATATTCTTTCTGCTTTCCATGTCGGTTTTCATATTCCAGCATGCATTCGCCCTGTCCTTCGTAAAATGCAGTTTGTGCCGAATCGGCAATGCGGGCTTTCAAATCATTGTCAGTGGGGTCGACAGAAAAACGGTCAATTACGATGGCGGGTTTTTTTCTTACCCCTGTCTTGTCAATATCCTTGAGTATTTCTTCAATTTTTACGATTTCTTCATTTACCAGGATTCTTGAAAAGCCCTGTTGCAGCAAAATGGTAAGGTATTCCGACAATTTGCGCCCGGCAGCCAGGTTTATGGGGGCAAAAAACATTACCCGGGTGCCCTCGGGCAGATCCATAACGTAATCGACCACATCGGTTACACTATGTCTTTTTACCGGGTTGCCCGATAGGGGGGAGTAAGTTTTGCCGACGCGGGCAAAAAGCAATTTCAGATAATCGTAGATTTCGGTGGTTGTGCCCACAGTGGAGCGCGGGTTGCGGGTATTTACCTTTTGTTCGATGGCGATGGCAGGCGAAATGCCTTTGATATAATCCACCTCGGGTTTGTGCATACGCCCCAGAAACTGCCTTGCATAAGAGCTCAGGCTTTCCACATAGCGTCTTTGTCCCTCTGAATACAGGGTGTCAAATGCAAGTGAGGATTTGCCCGAACCCGAAAGCCCCGTTATCACTACCAGCTTCTTGCGTTCAATGGCTACATCTACCGACTGCAGGTTGTGCACCCGTGCTCCCTTAATAATGATGTACTCCTTCGGGCTTAGTGTATCTATATCTTTCATCTCCATTCTTCTCAAAAAATAAATCCTGCAAAATTACCACATCTTACCGGATTTTCAGGCAACAGTTTCACTCCATATCAAACCATCATAATGCACTTAACTTTTTTTGGGTTATGTTTTATGATATAAAAAGTGTGTTTAAGTTGTTGTAAATGTCGTTTTGTTGTGTAAAGTATAAATAATAACGAATAAAAAAGAAGCCATTTTGTTAATGGATAAGAAAAATCAATTATATTTGTCGGTAATAGAAAAAAAACTTTTCATTATTCACCATAAAATATAGGAGACCGCTTATAGGAAAAACTTACTCTTGATAAACCATATGGAGGCCATCATTATGAATGACCGTATTTTAACTGATCAAGAGTTGGTTCGCCTGTATATCGATGGTGATCACTCCTCGTTAGAAGCTTTAATTAAAAGACATCAACGGAAAATCTTTTCCTACATTATGCTTATTGTAAAAGATAAGCATGTGGCAGAAGATGTATTCCAGGATACCTTTATTAAAGTTATCAATACACTGAAAGCCGGAAACTACAACGAAGAAGGCAAGTTTTTACCCTGGGTAATGCGTATCGCACACAACCTGGTAATTGACTACTTCAGAAAATCCAAACGGATGCCATTTCTGGAAAACAGTGAAGAGTATGATATTTTCGAAACCCTCAGGATATACGACCAAACTATTGAGGACAAGATGATTGTGGAGCAGATTCACAAAGATGTGAAGCAATTGATTGAATACCTGCCCGAAGAGCAAAAGCAGGTACTCAAAATGAGGCATTATGCCGAAATGAGTTTCAAGGAAATTGCCGAGCAAACCAATGTAAGCATCAATACAGCATTGGGACGCATGCGCTATGCATTGATCAATCTCAGGAAAATGGTGGATGAAAAATCCATTATTTTAACCCGGTAAAAAACCTGCCAGGTTTCACACATCCTCAAAAAGACCTGTTTCGGCCTTTTGTATTACCTTTGCCGGGAATTATCCACCGGCATTTTTTTTATCCCTATGTATATACAGCAAAACATTTCCCTGCTTCCTTTTAATACTTTCGGCATCGATGTAAAAGCAGCCTTTTTTGCTGCCATAAAATCTACGGAAGACCTTTTAGAAACTCTTTCCATTGAAGATCTGCAGTCACTGCCCATGCTGGTATTGGGAGGAGGCAGCAATATTTTGTTTACTACAGATTTTCCGGGCCTGGTAATACGCATGGAAACCAAAGGGGTTGAAGTATTTAAGCAAACCCCGGACAAGGTGTATGTGAAAGCTATGGCAGGAGAGGACTGGGAAGAATTTGTGGAATACTGTGTTGCAAGAAACTGGGGAGGCCTTGAGAACCTTACCCTTATTCCCGGCAATGTGGGAACCAGCCCCATGCAGAATATCGGAGCCTATGGGGTAGAAATCAAGGATGTCTTTCATGAGCTGCAGGCGCTGGAAATCGCAACAGGCAAGATTGTTACCTTTAACAGGGAGGATTGCCGGTTTGGATACAGAAACAGTTTTTTCAAAAATGAGGGAAAAGGGAAGTATATCATTCTTTCGGTGGTGTTTTGCCTTAACTCTGATAAGCACACCCTTTTGCTGGATTACGGCACTGTAAAAGATGAATTGCAAAGCCGCGGGATAACCGCTCCGCGCATACAGGACGTTCGTGATGTAATACGCCACATACGGCAAAGTAAACTTCCCGACCCCAAAGAACTGGGGAATGCCGGCAGTTTCTTTAAAAATCCGGTGCTCGATGCCGGGCAATTTGCTGAACTCCAGCGTCAACATCCTGATATACCGTCTTTTTTAGATGCCTCGGGGAAAGTAAAAACAGCTGCTGCATGGCTTATTGACAGGGCAGGATGGAAGGGCTATCGGGAAGGTAAT